>CANCGR010000484.1 GCA_947377625.1 Gammaproteobacteria bacterium
ACACTGCTTGCCGACAGCACTGTGCTGCGTGAATCAAAACCTGGCTGTGCAGCCTTGCCACTGTGTATCTGGCTGGCTTCAACCAGCAATATTTTGCCGGGGCTGTTTGTTTGATGCGTCAGTGCACACGCCAGTGTCGCCCCCACCATGCCGGCGCCAATGATGACGACATCATAGTGAGCATGTTGGGGCACGTGGTTGATCACGACTAATTTTTCGCAGCCATGAAACTTTCAATGTCGGCAACCGTCTTGGGCAAGCCCGCGGTCAGCACTTCATAGCCGCTACGAGTCACCGCCACGTCATCTTCAATACGTACGCCGATACCACGCCAGCGCGCTTCCACTTTCTGGTTATTGGGCGCGATATAAAGGCCGGGTTCTACCGTCAACACCATGCCTGGCTCCAGCTGCCGCCATTTGCCTTCAATCTTGTAATCGCCGACATCATGCACATCCATGCCCAGCCAATGACCGGCGCGATGCATGTAGAAATCCTTGTAGGCGCCACTTTCAATCAGCGCGTTAACTTCACCCTGCAACAAGCCCAGCGCTACCAACCCTTCGGTGAGTACTTTTACGGTGGTGTTGTGTGGATCATCCCAGTGATTGCCGGGTTTGACCTGCTCAATGGCATCCAGCTGCGCTTTCAACACCAGCTCATAGATGGCTTTTTGCTCGGGCGAGAACTTGCCATTTACCGGAAAAGTGCGCGTGATGTCGGAAGCATAATGTTCAAATTCACAGCCGGCATCGATCAGCAGCAGATCACCGTCGCGCAGCACCTGGTTGTTTTCGTTGTAATGCAAAATGCAGGCGTTGACGCCACCGGCAACGATGGAGGTATAAGCCGGCGAGCGACAGCCCGACTTGAAGAACTCATGCATGAACTCTGCTTCAACCTCATATTCATTCAAACCCGCCTTGCACAGCTGCATGGCCCGCTTGTGCGCACGCACGGCAATCTGGCCTGACTCGCGCATCAGATCGATCTCGGCCTTCGACTTGATCAGCCGCATCTCGTGCAACAGATGATCCAGCACCAGGAATTCCCCCGGAGAGTGCACGCCGCTGCGCACTTTCTTGCGCACCACCTTCACCCACTCCATTACGCGATGATCGAAATTTTCATCCTTGCCCATGGCGTAATAGACACGCTCGCGGCCTTCGATCAGGCCGGGCAGAATGTCGTCAATATCGGCAACCGGAAACGCATCATCCATTCCCAACTGCACGATGGCCTCTTCAGGCCCGAGCAAGCGGCCGTTCCACAATTCCTTGAGCGGATCTTTCTCCTGGCAGAACAGCAGACATTGGCCTTGCTCACGGCCGGGGATCAGCACCAATACGCTGTGTGGCTCATTGAAGCCGCACAGGTAATGCAGATCACTGCTCTGACGATAACGGTATTCGCTGTCGCCGTTACGCAAAATGGGGTTTGCGGAGGCCAGTATCGCAATACTGTTGGGCTCCATGTGGTTCATCAGATCCTGACGGCGTTGCTGGTATTCTTTCTGAGCTATGGGCATAGGAAGGTCCGAACAAGATAGTTAATCAGTGCAGCAGGTGATCTTCATCGTCAGGTGCCATGAACGGAGATGCTTCTGCCTCAGGCTTGGCATTCTCTTCGGCGGTGGCCAATTGCTGGAACAGCGTAATCGCGGCCATGCGCACATATTCCACCAGTTCCATGTAATCATTTTCTTCATCTTCGAGATCGTCGTCGATTTCATCCGATAAAGAAGCCAGCTGGGCGATGTCAGTGATTGCTTCCCGACCCTCGCTGCCCAGTGCAGTTTCTGCTTGTACGAAACCAGCAGCAAAACCGGCTGTAAAACTTTCACACCAGTTGCCCAGCGCCTGTATGCGCTGCACCAGCGCTACATCATCGAGCGGCAGCAACAACTGGAAGGAAAAATCAGTTTGCTGCAATTGCTCGCGCGTGGCGCTGATCAGCATGCCCACTAACTGGGCAACCACAGAAGGAAACTGGGTTTGCATCAGCGTGGCGATGTCATCTTCATCAATATCAGGCGCACCACTGGTGAGCAGACCGGCGACAAGACCGTGCAAACTGGCCGGCGAAGCCTCTGGCAAGGTGGTGCGCAGCAATTGCTGCATCATCGAATAATCAGGCGTCATAGGGGGCTCTTTCAAAAATCCGCGACGATGATAACACTGTCTCCAGGGTTTGCTCACTTGCACGCGCAGCGTCACAAATTCCTGATACTTCACTGCAAAAATACTTTCGTTGACCCTGTTATTACAGCGTTTTATAGTTGCGCCGACTTTGGCACAAGCCCGCGTATCGCATGAGCAATAGCAACTTTAAATCATTGGAAGACAAGGTGGATGAACTTATCCGCCTGTGCGGCGATATGAAGAAGGAGAACCAGTTGCTGCGCGACCGCGAAAGCCAACTGCGCCACGAAAAGGAAACGCTGCTAGGCAACCAGCAAGTAGCACGTGTACGGCTGGAAAAAGTTCTGCGCCGCCTGAAATCCCTCGAAGAAGGACAGCTCTGATGGCCGCGCCCTCGATCACCGTTTCCATTCTCGGCCGCGACTACCAGATCGCCTGCCCCATTGAAGAAGAAGAGTCACTGCGCAAATCTGCACGCTATCTTGATCAACAGATGGAACAGATGCGCAGTCGCAGCGCATCACTTGGCTACGAGAAAATAGCCGTGCTGGCTGCATTGAATATCACGCACGACATGCTGAAATTGACGAATGAAGCCAACAGCAGTGAGACTGCTTCACTGCGCGACATCAAACAGCTCGAGAAAAAAATCGACAACGCTTTGATGTCAGCACTGCAAATCGAAATGTAGTTGCAATGTTTTGTGCACGGGTATGTACACAGGAAAGTTTCCTGATCTGTACTCTCTCGCACACAGTGACATTTCCTTGAGAAGTATTTATTTCATTCTCGCAAAAAATTTTTCCCTTCTCGCAAAAAGCGGGAGTACAATGCCATCACTCCCTGGGATATTTGCCAGTTGAAAGTGTTCTTGAGCCGATATCTTAAACCCGGAGGCTTAGCCCAAAAGGCGCGGTGTGCACAGCCATTCAGCGAGACCATTATGAGTCCCGCCAATGGAAAGCCTGATGCGCCGGACTGGCC
>CANCGR010000485.1 GCA_947377625.1 Gammaproteobacteria bacterium
GCGGGATCCAGCAAAACCCCCAATGTGTCAGCCAGCGGCGCCGGTGTGCCATTCATGCGGCTTTGCAGCCATGCCGCACTGATCGGTGTGCGGGCCAAGCCATTGGAGCCATGCGCGGCATTGACGTAGAGCCCCGGGTAGTCGCGCGCTACCAGCCCAGCCAATGGCATGCGATCGGGAGTCTGGCAGCGTTCGGCGACACGTTGCTCAAGTGGTCTGTGTGCAGCCAATTGCTCTGCCATCGCTGCATCCATACGTGACAGCAGACGCAAATGGGTCTGGCGATTTTGTTCAGCACTGGTGGCTTCCACAAAATAACTGCCGCCCAGACTTTGCCGCCCGCCGGTGGCTGGCGTCAGATAGCCTTGACCGCACAACACTGTGCGAATAGTGGTGGCAGCAGTGCTGGCATAGACATCCACCTGGCCGCGATTGCAGATGATCGGCAGTCGCTGGCACTGCGGGAATTCATAAACATCGGCGGCATTGCAAAGCACTACACAGTCCGCGTTTAGCCCGGTGCCATCGCCGAGAGTAATCTCCCAGCGACTATCACTGCTTTGCTGCAAGGCGACCGCAGTGGCATTGGTCATTACTTTGATGGCCGTATGTTCACTGTAGAACTGACACAGGGCTGAGGGTGACAACCAGCCCGACAGAGGGAAATACAAGCAGGAATGACTGATCGCTACGCCTGCCAGTTCAGAGGCTTGCCTTGCATCCACTTGCTGCATTATTTGCTGATCGAAGCGGCCACTGTTGCCAATGCGTTCAAAGCGGCGCAATTGCTCGGCGTCCACCGCCACATGCAGCATGCCGCACTGATGCCATTGCAGACCGAGCTGCTGCAGCGCCGCATAATGGCGTTGCGCAAACAGATAGGCATGCAGGTTGAATTGATTGTCCACTGAATCAGCAGTGCCGGGTTTGCAATGCAACACTCCTTGCAAATTGCCGGAACCGGCCGGGGCCAGAGCGCTGCTGCGTTCCAGCACAGTTACCTGCCAGCCGGTTTCCGCCAGCGCGTAAGCCGTGCTGCAACCAGAGAGTCCGCCGCCAATGATGCAGACAGAGCGGCCTGCCGTGTGTGCGCTCGCCTGTGATCCTGGCAGCACCGCTGCGAGCATGTGACGCTTGCTGGTAAAACCTGTACCAGCAAAACCCTTACGTTTTTCGCACACAAAACCGGCATCCTTGAGTGCGCCACGCAAACTGCCGGCCACTGAGTAACTGCTCATTGTGGTGCCGGCATGACTAAGCTGGGCCAGCCGTTGCATCAAGCTTGTCTGCCAAAGCTGCGGATTAAGCTTGGGAGAAAAGCCATCGAGAAACCAGGCATCCACACTGAACGGGAAAGTGTTGCCGTAATTGCCAAGCATGATTTCGGCGTCACCCAACAACAGCGTCAGACTGACCCGGTGCTGAGGTAGTCGCAGCACCAACTGATGCACACCAGCCGTATGGTCAGGATAGCTCCGTAGCAAAGCGTCACAATAGAGCGCAAGTTGTGGAAACTGATTCAGCAATCTGCGCATGTCGGCCAGTGTGAAGGGATGCAGTTCGCAGGCTACAAAATGCAGTGTGGCGTCGGGCGCCGCGTGCTCACACCAGTGCTTGCAGCAATTGAGAAAGTTGAGCCCGGCGCCGAAGCCCAGCTCACCAATCACAAAATGCGTTTGTGCCAACTGTGAAAAGCGCGCCGGCAAATCATTGCCATTGATAAACACGTGCGTGCTTTCACCAAGTGCATCTGCCTTGGAGTAATAGATGTCGTCGTAGTCGACCGAATGCGGCAGACCGTTGGCATCCCAGTGGAGGTTGGCGTTGGTGAGGGCAGGGCTCAATGTGGTTTGGTTCGGCAGGCGTAAGACAGAACCGACAATTTAACGTATAGCGTCTGTCTGTTATAGGGTTCTGTTGGTCTCAGCGCAGTCGGTGTTCGAAGTGCAGTAGCACATCAATGAAATGCCAAGGCTGTGGAACACATGCTACACACCCAGCGAAGGGTGCAGTTGACCCAGCACTCGGCTAGAATGCAGCCCTTTTCCGGAGTAAGCCCATGTTAGAAGTCAACGGCCACCTGCAACGCATCAAAGACTGCAGCGAGCGCGTCAGCGTGCTCAGGGGGTATCTTTGACTTCGACCACAAACAGGACCGTCTCGCCGAAGTAGAAGGCGAACTGGGCGAAGCCAATGTCTGGGACAAGCCCGAGCATGCTCAAGCCTTGGGCAAAGAACGTTCTGAACTGGAACGGGTCGTTAAAACCATCCTGCAACTGGAAACCCAGTTTGCCGACTGCAGTGAGCTGATCACGCTGGCCGACAGCGACAATGATGAAATGCTGCTGACTGAAGCCCTCAGCGATCTCGACAAGGCTGTGGCCAGTCTGGAACAGCTGGAATTTCGTCGCATGTTTTCCGGCCCGATGGATCCGAACAATGCCTACCTTGATGTGCAATCAGGCTCTGGTGGCACCGAAGCGCAGGACTGGGCGGAAATCCTGCTGCGCATGTATCTGAAGTGGGCCGACAGCCACGGTTTCAAGACCGAGCTGATGGAAGCCTCATCCGGCGAAGTTGCCGGCATCAAGAGCGCCACGGTACATATTCAGGGTGAATACGCTTACGGTTGGCTGCGTACCGAAACCGGCGTACATCGTTTGGTGCGTAAATCACCGTTCGATTCCGGCAACCGTCGGCACACGTCGTTTGCGTCAATTTTTGTGTCGCCGGAAATCGACGATGACATCGTGATCGAACTCGACATGAGCAAGGTACGGGTTGATACCTATCGTGCCAGCGGTGCCGGTGGTCAGCACGTTAACAAAACTGATTCAGCCATTCGTATGACGCACGAACCCACCGGCATCGTCGTGCAATGCCAGAGCGAACGCTCACAGCACAAGAACCGTGATAGTGCGATCAAGCAGTTGAAAGCCAAGCTGTATGAACTGGAAGAGCAGAAGAAGCGCGAGAGCATGCAGAAGATCGAAGACACCAAGGCCGATATTGGCTGGGGCAGCCAGATCCGCTCCTACGTGCTGGATCAGTCGCGTATCAAGGATTTGCGCACCGGCGTTGAAACTTCCAACACCGGCGTGGTGCTTGATGGCGATCTCGAC
>CANCGR010000486.1 GCA_947377625.1 Gammaproteobacteria bacterium
AAACTGAAACACAATTTTGAAGGCTTCAATCTCAGCGCCCAGACCAGTACCACCGAGCAAGGTGGTGGTCAGGAAACCAAAATCAGCGCACTTATCGGTGCCCGTTTGGGTAGCGGCGGTAACGTAATGTTGGGCATCGAAGGTGCTGAGCGCGCGGAAATCAAAAATATTGATCGCGATTTTTATCTGAATGGCTTTCTTGATCCGGGCACTCCTTCCGGTGTTTCAAGCTTGCGTTTTGCCGGCTACAAACCCGGTGGCAGCAGTGCGCCCAGTGCGGCTGCAATCGCTTCTATTTTCGGCTCATCCTCATTTACACCGGGAGCCGATTCGTTTTTTGTCAATCCTAACAAAGCCACGTTGTTCCTCAATTCTCCAGCGTCCGGCGCAGTTGGCTACACTGGCCCGCTGAATTCCGAGTTCAAACTGGTCAACAACGGTACCAATCCCGTCAAGGCGCTCAACGAAAACAACGTGGACGCTGCTTTCTCTGCGCCGCTGAAACGCTTCTCGCTGTTTTCTCGCGCCAGCTATGACTTCTCTGACAAGCTGGAAGTCTATATGCAGGGCAACTTTACCCATTCCACGGTGTCTACCAATGCGGCTTATTCGCCCGCCTTGTCACAATGGAATGCCACCATCCCACGCGATGGCCGCGCCTTGCCGGCCCAGTTGAATACCTTGCTTGATTCACGCGCGAACCCGACAGGCAGTTGGCCTTTGGAAATGGGCTATATTGATTTCTCAGGGTCGCGTCGCAACGAAAACAGTGACGAGATATTCCAGTTGCTGGCGGGCGTCAAAGGCGAAATTGGCAATACTGGCTGGAGCTACGATGCTTACGCTTCCCACGGCGAAACGTCGTTGCTGGCAAGATTGTCAAACTATCCGATGTTGCAGAACTTTCGCGCCATTATCCAGGCGCCCAACTTCGGCAAAGGCTTCACCCAGAGCTCGGGTCCGCCACTGTTCTTCGGAATCAAATGTACCAGTGGTCTGCCAGTTTTCGCGTCCTTTACTGCGTCGCAAGACTGTATAGATTCGATCTATCCTGAAATGAAACACCTGACAACCATGCAGCAGGACATCATGGAAGTGGACGCCACCGGCGATTTGTTCAAGTTGCCGGCCGGCACGCTGCAAGCGGCCGTAGGTATTTCCACTCGCAAGAACTCGTTCAGCTTTGAGCCGGATGCATTGCTGCAAATCACCAGTACGAACTATCCGATCGGCTTGTTCCCCACCTCACCTACCAAAGGTGATACCAAGGTGAACGAGTACTATGCCGAATTTGTGGTGCCCGTCGTCAAGAGCTTGCCCTTCGTCAAGGAATTCAACCTGGAACTGGGTGCGCGCTATTCTGACTACAACACTGCCGGCGGTATCTGGACTTACAAATCCCTGATCGACTGGACTGTCACTGACGACTTGCGTATCCGCGGTGGCTATCAGTTGGCCAACCGTGCACCCAACACCGCCGAGCTGTATCTGGGCTCGTCGACATCGGTGGTAGGTTTCGCAGGCGGTGATCCTTGCTTGACCAACACGCTCAATACGTGGGGCAATTTGCCGAGCAACCCGAATCAGGCCAAAGTCGTTGCGCTGTGTAACATCATCAATGAAAAAAGCGGTTATCCCAATACTCCCTACAAAGCCAACCCCAATGCCATCGTAGGCCCGTTCGCGTTCAACTTCCCGCTGGAGCTGGCCATTGCCAGTGGCAACCCAAACCTGAAGAACGAAGAAGCCAAAACCTACACCTTGGGCTTTGTGCTGAAATCTCCGTTCAAAGGCTTGTTTGAACGGTCAAGCTTGTCGGTTGATTGGTACCAGATCAACATCAAGGATGCGATTGCGCAGGGTGACAGCTGGTCAGTCTATGCCAAGTGTTTCAACCAGGATGGTGCCAGCAACCCGAGCTATTCCTACATCGATGCTTGTTCGTTGATTGCACGTGACCAGGACGGCTATCGTGCGACAGTAATCACACCCTATTTGAACCTGGGTGGCATACAAACATCCGGTATCGATGTGCAGTTCAACTGGGGCTTTGATGCACTGGGTGGCAAGATGAACCTGACCAGCGTGGTCAACTTCCTGGATTATTTCAGGGATCAGCAGAGTGACAAGGTTGCTTACGTGGACAGAACCGGCACCTTGTCGGGCTTGAATGGTGGACCTGGCGGCAACTACGATTACCGCATGACCTCCACGCTTTCCTATATGCGTGACGACTGGAGCGTCGGCTTGCGCATGAACTATCTGCCTGCCATCAAGAGCGCTGCCTATGCCACCAACAAGGCTACAACGGTTGAGGGTGCTGGCAGCTACAGCAACTTCTCTGCCTTTGGCAGTTACCAGTGGAACAAACATGTCTCGCTGCGTGGTGGTATCGACAACCTGTTCAACACAGATCCTGAAATCGTGGGCAGAACTCCGGGCGTGACCAATGCCAGTGGCTCTACTTCACCGGGCTTCTATGATGTGCTCGGCCGTCGTTACTACCTGGCTGTTGAGATGAACTTCTGATCAGGTATTGGATAACAGCTTACTGTTATTGGATCAGTAATTAGGCATGGAAAAAGGCGGGCATTTTGCCCGCCTTTTTTATGTCGGGTAGATTGCAAATGCTTGCAACCGGGGTTCCCGACTTTAAACTGTACGAGCAAGTAGTTGCGGGCCACCAGAACAACAACTTCACCCACAGGCATAGCTCATCATGAAAATAATCCGATCAACGTTTTTGAAGATAGCTTGTTTTTATGGCGCTGTGATTTTGCCATTCACAGCACTTGCACAGCCCGACAAACTCCAGCTTGAGCTTGGCAAGTGCTTGGGGATATCCGAGGTAAGCACGCGGGTTGCCTGCTATGACAATCTCGCTCGCTCGCAGCAGGGCAAGACTGCTGCTACTCAAGCTCCTGCAAAGAAAGTAGTAGAGGTAGTCGAGTCGGTGCCGGCTGTAATGCCGGCAACACCTGTAGAGTCGGCACCGATTGCGAAAGCCGCAGCTTCAACGCCTGCATCAGCGCGCGCTGAGCCAGAGGCCAGCAAAATCGAAAAGTTCGGACAGCAGCCTGCCAGGATTGTGGCTGAAGCCAATGGCGAAGAAGTGCTGG
>CANCGR010000487.1 GCA_947377625.1 Gammaproteobacteria bacterium
CACCACGTTGATGCTGCCGCCTAACGCATTGGCGCCGTACAACACCGAGGAAAAACCTTTGCTGACGGTGATTTCGGCCACATCAAACGTGAGCAAGCGACTCAAGTCGAAGTTGCCATCGTAGGGCACATAGACTGGCACGCCGTCGATAAACAGTGGCACCTGCCGTGAGTTGAAACCACGCACATAGACCAGTTTTTCGCTGCGCTGGCCGCTGTTTTGCACCGTCACCCCCGGCAGCAGGTTCAGTGCCGCGCTCACATCATTGCGCTCGAAGCGGCGCAGATCGGTAGCGGTGACAGTCGCCTGCAAGGGCGCGCTCCACGAGTCGGCTTTCTTGCCGTCCACTTCGATCACTTCAATGGTGCCCAAGCGAAACAGCGAGTTGGCATCTTCAGTATTGGCAGAGTCCTGCGCCAACACGGGCTGGGAGCCCAGCAACAATATTTCGAGTGCGATTGCACAACCAAGCAAGGAACGACGGCACTGCATTGTGATCTCCAGTAAACAAAAGTGTGGAAGTGGCTAGTCAAAAATCCGCTGTATTCTTATAGATACAGCGGATGGTGGCAAGCGTTATTTCCATTTGGATACAGCGAGAACTTCTTGCACAAAACAGGGCCAGCAACGCTGGGCAGGAATCAGCGTCGGTACGGGAGTTAATACAGCGGGAAGAAGCTTACATGGATGATGATGTGGCGTGTTTCAGAAGTACTTATCGGCCCAAGGCTGTACGAGGGTCAAGATCAAACACTACTTCAGCCTTGTCAGTGAATTTACCAAGGATCAGCTGCGCATCCTGCTGTGTAGTGCCAGCCAGCCCGGATTGATAATGCCAGTGCGCGGGGATTTGCAAAGTAAGCCCGTCGATAGTGCCCACTGCAGTAAGTCTTACCCGGCGACTACTGGCAGACTCTGCACTCACAGCAGTTTGCACCGAATCACGCACTGCCCACCAATCGCCATACGCTTGCACGGTGCTGAACCACGCCCGCTTGGCGAACAGCTCCAGATAGCGTTTTTCAAAATCAAGTTTGTGATCAAGCACGTCGGTGTGAATCAGGATATTGACCAGACCCTGATAGCGCGCAATGTGATTGGTGAGAGCCACTGCTGCATCGAAACGATCCCCCAATTTACCCTCTTCATCTTCGATGGTGACCGGAAATTCATAAGCGTTGACTTCACTGTCGTAACCACGACTGTCCATCAGCCGGTACGGCAGATGCGTCATGGCTTCATTGGCGGTGATACTGGAGCTGTAGCGATAACCGTTGGCGACCAGCAGTTGCGGCAACTCAGTCGGCAACGACAAATGCCCAGGCCGAAACGAAATAACCTGCACGCCGGCCAGTGTATCCAGCAAAAACTTGCTGACGCGCAACTCGCCCATAATCGATGCATCTTTCACTGCCGTGACGCCAGTAACAAAAGGCCGGTAAGCAGGGTACTGCTCGTGGCCATCGCCCACTGGCATGTCGTCGAACACGCGCGAATGCGCAATCGAGTGGCTGGCGATTTCCATGGCCTGCTCTTTCAATGATTGCAGGATCGGCACGTGCGCGGGGTTGAGAAACACATCATCGTTGTAGTCCTTCATGTATTTGGCCTGGATGAAGTAAGTCGCTTTGACGCCGGCGGCCTTCTCCACTTCGGTATAGGCGGGAATGTTGGTCATCGACTGCGTGAAGTCGATGTCGTGTGTCATCAACGCGGTGAACTCCTTGTTGTGCGGAGTCGGCAACAGCGTCACCGCCTCAGGTTCACCTTGCCGGTAAATCGCAGCCAGCAGCCGCAGAAAGGTATCCACCTGCGGCTGATAGGCATTCACATAAGTGCCGGCCAGCCCGACAAAACGCCCGTCTTGCGCACGCAAAATGTAATGGCCGATATCGAAACCAAAGGCATAGGCATAGCCGGTGCCGGCACTGGACTGAAAGCTGTTGCAGGTAATCGCCGCGCTGCCGTCTTCAAACACTGCCAACGGTGGCTGTTTCAAATCAGTATAGGAAATACCGGGCAAACCGGTATCGGGTTCATCCGGGCTGCCGAGCCGGATAGTGGCAGCCACGGCGTCATCAATCAGGCCGGCAGTCAGCGGCAGCGTTTGCAATTGCACCAGCTTGTGCAGCGGCACTTCTTCCGAATGACCAAAACCAAACACCTCCGGCATGCCGCCGCCGATCACATCAAACGCCAGCAGCGTGCCGCCACTGCGCACATGGGTGGCCAGCTTCTGCAAATCAGCAGGTGCAGTAGTGCCGCCTATCAAGCTTGGATAAACCAGCACCACGCGATGCTGCACTGCTTCGTCGACACTGGACACAATGTGAAACGGCACGCCAATACTCTTCAGGCCATGCACGAGTCCCAACCAGGAACTGGATTTGTCGCGCAAAAGAATGGCCATGCTGTTGTGGCTGCTGTCGTTGGCAGGTGCATAGTAAAGTTCAGGCGCTGTCGGCAACGGCGACTTCGGTAGCGCGGTGGCTGCCAACGGGCCAGTCAGCGAGCTGAAGATGGCGCGCTCCGGCAACAAGCCATAAACCAGCACGGCCAGGATCACTGCGACGATAGCGCCGCGTAAATAACGTGGATCCATTACTTCTCTCCTGCCGCTAGCGTCTCTTCCAGGCCGTGCAGTGCCAGGCCGGCAAACGCAGGCCACCGCGTCCACAAGGACTCCACTTCATTGGCTACATCATCCAGACGCAGCAGATCACCTGCAAACGTGGTGTTGCTGGCCGAGACAACAATCTCGTCACTAAAGCTGAAGGCCTGGCCTGGCAAGCCGCTCACCGCCGCTGACAACAACAGCAGCACCGGATTGCCATGCACCTCCAGCAACCACAACTGCCCGGCTTTGACATTGCCGCCGTAGTAACGCCGGGCTTCATCAGCAAGGCGGCCGCTTTCCAGCGCCATGCGCACAGGAATGCCGGCACGCTGACCGAAGGCCAGAAACGGTTCAGCTGCTTTTTGCAAACGCGCGGAATCGGTTTGGTAGTTCATCACGGTAAGGCTGAGGCCCGGCAATTTCAGTGCGCCCAGCAATTGTTCACTCCAATCGGGATGACTGCCCCACCACACCGGCATCACCACATCCAGTGAGAGT
>CANCGR010000488.1 GCA_947377625.1 Gammaproteobacteria bacterium
CTGCATCAAGTCCGCCCATCGCTGCTGCATAGGCGCCGATATATTTGCGCACGCGGTAAGCATAGAGCCGCAACGCCAGTTGTGCATTGGTATCACCGGCAACCGCGCGAGCTTCAATTGCCGGCAGTTCATGCGAGCCCGCCAGCGCCTGCAGCCCGCTGGCGTTGTTGAGTTGTTGCTCAATGGCCGCAGCATCAAGACCAAGTTCACGTGCCAGAAAACTGAACAGGCCCGGATCCACATCACCGCTGCGCGTGCCCATTACCAGGCCTTCGAGCGGTGTCATCCCCATGGATGTATCCACCGATTGACCATGACTGATCGCACACACGCTGGCGCCGTTGCCAAGATGGCAGCTGATCAGTCGCAATTCATCGAGCGGGCGCTGCAGAGCCTCGGCCGCTTTTGTTGCCACGTAATGATGCGAGGTGCCATGAAAGCCGTAGCGTCGCACACCCTGTTGGCGCCAGGCAGCGGGAATCGCGTAGTTGTATGCAAAGTCGGGTATGGTGTGGTGAAAGGCAGTGTCAAACACGGCGACTTGCGGCAGTGTTGGCCAGAGCTGGCGACTGAGCCGGATGGCCTGCAATGCAACCGGGTTATGCAGCGGTGCCAGCGTGCAACAGGCTTCGATGGCGGTTATCACGTCGTCATCAATCAAGGTAGCCGCACGGAATTTTTCTCCGCCGTGCACAACCCGATGGCCAATCGCAGTAAAGTCGGCATAGCCGAAACTGCGCAGCACCGCAGGCACCTGCGCAATGGCGGCATCGAGTGTGCACATGGTGTCGGTGCGAGAGAGTTCCACGCCTTGTTCACCTTCAAGCCGATAGATCAGTACACAACCAGTGGTGGAGAATTGGGTGAATTCGCCCTTGAATATGCGGCTGTCAGCGCGATCGAGATCGAACACGCCGAATTTGAGACTGGAGCTGCCTGCGTTGAAGACAAGAATTTTCATGGGTTCATTGTAACTCGCCAAACCTGAACCCGGTATGCAGGCAATTGCGTTCAGCACGGCTATCATGCTTGCATTGACGTAATCCTGCAGGAAGAAACAGTTGTTGCCAGTGATCTCTCGCCCATCTCTCATTGCCCGCTTGGTCCTGCTGGTCAGCTTGGTGCTGCCTTCGCTGGATATTGTCTACAAATACGCAGGCACCTATGGGCTGCTGGTCTATCCAGTGCTCGTGCTGGTGTTGATATGGCGCTGCGAGCTGCTCTGTGCGCGGCTGCAGAACACCAACGATGTTCGTCTGGTCAGGCTTTTGTCAGTGCTGGCGCTGGCAGGCATTGCGATAGCCTTTTTTGTGGTGTTTCCCATCGCCGATGTAAAAATCCCGGATCAGGGCAGCGATACCAATGAGGCTTATGACCAGGCCGTGATTGCGCTGGCGCATGGTCACTATCCCTATTCCGAGCTCACTTATCTTGGTAATCGTATTCACCATTTGCCGGGCGCCTTGTTGTTGTCTGCACCGTTTGTGGCGTTTGGCAGCAGCGCTTACCAGAGCTTGTTCTGGGTGGTGGTGTATCTGTTGGTGTTGTCAAAATTGTTGGGCCCACAGCGTGGACTCATGTTGTTTGTATTGCAGTTTGTCGGCAGCCCGGTGCTGATGCATCAAATAGTCACCGGCAGCGATGGCGTCATGAGCGGTGCTTCGGTGTTTGTGGCGCTGTGGTTATTCGCCAAGGCTTGGACACCAGACCATGCTGACGGCATTGCTCGCTGGGGTAGCTTGTTGCTGCTGGCGCTGGCCATCTCCAACCGTCTTAATTTTGTGCTGATCGCCATCCCTGTGCTGATGCTGGTGTATCGCAACAAAGGCTTCCGTCAAACAGCGGTTGCTGCTGTGGTGTTGGGAGCACTGCTGGCACTGATCAACCTGCCGTTTTATTTCATCAACCCACCGGAATTTGCACCGCTCGAAGGCATGGATCGTCTGACCCGCTTCGAAGACTGGCTGCCGCATGTCAGTCTTGTGTTGCCGGCACTTGCAGTGCTGCTTACGTTTGCGCTTGGCTGGCGCAAGGATGCCGGAAAATTTGCAGGCCTTATGTTGGGGAGTGCGGCAGGGCAGTTCCTGCTGATCGTCAGTGGCCTGTTACTTTCGTGCATCGCCAGTGGCGAACTGAATGTTGGTTATGCCGCTTATGGTTGCTATTTTATTTTTCCGCTGGGATTTCTGGCTTGGCAAAAACTTGCTGTTCATCGTGCGAGTGCGAATGGAATTGGATAAAGAATTTATGAGCATGAATAATTTTGGCTTATATAATTTCTGCACTTGCTGATTGGATTTTATTTTTTTCTGGTAGAAGCATCGGAGGATTACCGTACCTGGGCGATAGAGCGCTCACTAGACTGGCTGTGCAACAAAAAAATATCTGGTTCTAATAAAAAGGAGATAAACGATGGAAGACGTTAGATCAATTTTCGCAAGCATGTCGGGTTACTGGTGGGTAGTCGTTTTACTTTTGATGTTGATAGGCTGGAAACAAATATTGTGGTTCTTCGGGGTCATTATTATCCCCGACAACATGATCGGTCTGGTGACAAAAAAGTTTGTGTTGTGGGGCGCAAACAAGGATTTGCCGCTTGGAAAAATCGTCGCTCTCAAGGGTGAAGCTGGCGATCAGGTAGATACGCTGGCCTCAGGTGTGCACTACGGCTTGTGGCCCTGGCAATACACGGTAGCCAATCAGCAACTCGTCATCATTCCTGAAAATTTTATTGGTGTAGTTGAATCGCGCGATGGCCAGCCTTTGTCTGATGGCAACATCATTGGCAAGCATGTGGATTGCGACATGTTCCAGAATGCGCGTGCCTTTCTTGAAGGTGGCGGCCAGCGTGGCCCGCAAGCAATGGTGATTCCGGAAGGGTCTTATCGAATCAACACCTTGCTGTTTCGTGTAAGCAACGAAATCATTACCGATATTAAAAAGGACCAGATCGGTGTCGTGGAAGCACTCGGCGGGTCGCCCATTCCCAATGGTCGCGTGTTGGCCAAGCACGTGGATTGCAACACCTTCCAGGATGCGCATGGATTTTTGGCGGGTGGTGGCGAACGTGGGCCGCAGCTGCCCCAAAACCCCAAAACCCCTTAGTCTAA
>CANCGR010000489.1 GCA_947377625.1 Gammaproteobacteria bacterium
ACCAGCGTTGACGATTTCAACGAACACTTCAGCGCCGATTTCCCTACCGAAGAATTCGACACCATCGGCGGCGTGGTGCTGAGCAACTTCGGCCATATCCCGCATCGCGATGAGCACATCATCATCGGCAAATTCAATTTCAGGATTCTTAATGCCGACAATCGCCAGATCAGGCTGCTGCACGTGAGCATTTCCAATGCTGATGAAGCCACTGCCCATGAACTGTAAGCGGGTCTGCTAGTGCTGACTGCTGACGCGACCCGTTCTGCTACACCGCTGTCGTTACCGTCGTGGTCGCTGTTACTGCTGCCACTCATAGCCGGCGCCATTATTCCACTCAGCTTCAGCCCGTTTGAATGGTGGCCGCTCGGCTTTGTTGGCATCGCGCTTTATTACCTGTGTTTGCAACAAACGACTGCGCGCCAAGCGCTGCAGCGCGGCTTCGCGTTTGGCTTTGGCTTGTTTGGTGTAGGCGCGTCGTGGATCTATGTCAGCATTCACGACTACGGTGCTGCGCCGCCGTGGCTGGCTGGCTTTATCACTGCGGGTTTTGTGGCGTTTATGGCGTTATACAACGCTGCGCACTCGTGGCTGTGGCAACGTTATGCAAGTCACTCGTTCCCTGCGTTGGGCTTTGCTGCCAGTTGGGTGTTGTGTGAGGCATTTCGCGGCTGGTTTCTCACCGGCTTTCCGTGGCTGTTGCTGGGTTATGCGCATGTCACGTCGCCGTTCTCAGGCTTGGCGCCGATGCTAGGGGTGCATGGCCTCAGTTTTGTGGTGGCGCTGTGTGGCGCTTTGATCACCACACTCACGCTCTCAACAACAACACACGCTTTCAAATTGTTCTGGCGCCAGCCTTCGCTATGGTTATTAGTGGCAATACTAGTGCTGGCCAGAGCTACCAGTGAAATTGAATGGACTCACCCAGCGCAGCACGCGCCAGTGCGCGTTGGCATGGTGCAGGGCAATATTCCGCAAGAAGTGAAGTTCAATGCCGATGGCATCCAGCTCGGCCTCAACCGCTACGCCGAACTCAGCAAACCGCTGTGGGAATCCGATATTCTGGTATGGCCCGAAACGGCAATTCCGCTGCGCTACCAGGAGCAACCCGAACTGATCGCGCAACTGTCAGCACAAGCACGCAGCCACAACACCGCGCTGCTGACCGGCATCTTCTATCGCAGCGATGCGGGCACGCATAACTCCATCATCGCGCTGGGCAATGGCAGCGGTGTTTGGCACAAACAAAAACTGGTGCCGTTCGGTGAATACGTGCCGCTGGAAAGTTGGCTGTCGAACCTGCTCGAGATTTTCAAATTGCCGCAATCGTCGATAGCGGCAGGCCCGGCCGGTCAACAATTACTGGAAGCCGCCGGGTTGAAGATTGCACCGTTCATCTGTTACGAAGTGGTCTATGCGGATTTTGTGCGCCAGAGCGGCGGCGATGCCGACCTGTTACTCACCATCAGCAACGACACCTGGTTCGGCGCCTCGTTCGGCCCGCTGCAACATTTGCAAATGGCGGCGATGCGTGCACGCGAACTGGGTCGTTACATGATCAGGGCCACCAACAACGGCGTGTCGGCTTTTATCAATGCCAACGGCGAAATTGTCGCGCAAACCCGGCAATTTGAGGCTGAAACACTGCAAGGCAATGTGCTGGTTTACGAAGGCACAACGCCGTTCGCACGCTTTGGTTCATGGCCGATATGGCTGTTGAGTGTGGCGATTATTGCTCTCAATCTTTGGCGTCGGCAGCCCATTCAAGACAACACCGGTTGATTCAGCCACCACACCCAGAACGGGATTGTCGCTACCGACAGCAGTGACGACAGCACAATCGCAGTAGCCGCTACCGTTTCACAACATTCATAGCGGCGCGAAAAAATATAGACACTAATACCCACCGGCATCGTCGCAATCATCACCGCCGTCTTCATCCAGAACGGCTCCACGGTGAACACGTGCGTCATCAGCCACCACATCAACGCCGGCATCAGCAGCAGCTTGATCATCACCATCAGCAGCGCTTTGCCGATTTCGCCGCGAATGCGATAACGTGTCAACGCTGCACCCAGTCCAAACACTGAACCGGGTATCGCCGCTGCACCGAGCAAGTCGAGTGTCTTATCAAGCGGCCCAGGCAAACTTAAGCCCACAAAATTGAACAGTGAGCCGGCCAGCAAACTGCCGCTGATCGGGTTCAACAACATCTCGGTAAAGACATGCCAGATCTTGGCCGGCAATGATTTTGGCAGAGCATTGCTGTCATCACTCGTGGCCACGGACTGCCATTCGGCCAGCGCGGTGCCCCATGAAAAAATCATCAGGTTATGCACACAGATGATCACCAGCATCGGCACCAACGCTTCGCGCCCCAGCACCGCCAGCGTCACCGGAATGCCCAGCACGGTGGCATTGGCGTAGGCACCACCCATGCCGAAGATGCTGAGCTCACGCAAGTTATAGCCAAACAGCCAGCGCCCCATCACCATGCCAAGGCCATAGACCACCAGCACCACCAGATAGAAACCACCCAGATAAGCCCAATGCATGTCGGCTGGAAACTGCGCAGTGGCAGCTCCATGAAACAGCAGGCATGGAATCAGAAACCAGAATGAAATGCGCTCAATGGCCGCGCCCTCCAGCTCGCTTAACCAGTGACGACGGCGGGCCAGATAACCCAGCAGGGCAATAAGAACGACAGGGAACAACGCGTTAATGATGTACATGCAAGCACTGGATCAGGAATTTATCGCGCTATTCTCTTTGATCTGTACAAGTCCACCAAGATCAAATTACCCTGCCGGCTTTGTTTCAAGTGAGCCACACCATGATCGTCCCGAAATACGAAATCCGCTCCGCCGCTTACGCCGACGGCAAAGGCGTGTTCCTGCTGGAGAGCGTCAAACGCGGTCAGGTGCTGGTGGCACCGGATGCGATCAACAAGGTTTATAACGCGCAGCAGAGAGCAGCACTGGTGCCTGGCTCACCCGAAGATGATGCCTGTGTGCGCTGGTTTGAGAGTTATCACACGGTGAGTACCGACTGGCCGGATGATTGTTATGTGAATCATTCGTTCAACCCGAGTGG
>CANCGR010000490.1 GCA_947377625.1 Gammaproteobacteria bacterium
TGGAAGAACGCGATGGCGACCGCATCGTATTCAACCAGCCGGCGGGCCATCTGGATGAAGGCGAAACCCTGTTCGCCGCCGCCGTGCGCGAAACACTCGAAGAAACCGCCTGGGATGTGGAATTGACGTCTTTGCTGGGACTCTATCACTACCCCGCGCCCAATGGCGTGACTTATATCCGCCATTGCTTCATTGCCAAACCCAAATTGCATCATCCACAGCGCGAGCTCGACACACCGATCATCGCGGCGCATTGGCTCACCGCTGACCAGATTTTTGCTGAAGACTTTCCGGTGCGCAGCCCGATTGTGCGCCGCTGCCTGCAGGATTATCTGAATGGCACCCGTTACCCCTTGTCACTCATCCATCACCTGCAATCATGAATCCTGCTGAAACCAAAGTCATCGTGGGCATGTCAGGCGGTGTCGATTCTTCGGTAGCGGCACTGCTGCTGCGTGAGCAGGGCTATCAAGTGTCCGGCCTGTTCATGAAAAACTGGGATGAAGATGACGGCACTGAGTATTGCACTGCACTTGCTGATCTGGCTGATGCCGAGTCGGTGTGCAAGAAACTGGACATCAAATTACATACCGCCAATTTTGCCTCGGAATATTGGGACAATGTGTTCGATCACTTTCTCGATGAATACCGGCGCGGCCGCACTCCCAACCCGGACATCCTGTGCAACAAGGAAATCAAGTTCAAAGCGTTTCTTGACTACGCCACGCAACTGGGCGCCGACCTGATTGCCACTGGCCACTATGCGCGCACCGTCGATGTCGATGGCCGCACTCAGCTGCACAAGGGCCTGGATCCCAACAAGGATCAAAGCTATTTCCTGTCAGCAGTGAAGGAAGCACAACTCGAACGCACACTGTTTCCGATTGGCGCATTGCCGAAGCCGGAAGTACGGGCGCTGGCGGCACAATATTCGCTGGTGACTCACAACAAGAAAGACAGCACCGGCATTTGTTTCATCGGCGAACGTCGTTTCAAGGATTTCCTGCAAACCTATCTGCCTGCACAACCAGGCCTGATTGAAACACCCGAAGGCAAAGTGCTGGGTGAACATCAGGGCCTGATGTACCACACGCTAGGCCAGCGCGCCGGCCTTGGCATCGGCGGCGTCAGCGGTGGTGATGAAGCGCCGTGGTACGTAGCGGTCAAGGATCTGCAGCGCAATGTGTTGATTGTCGTGCAAGGCAACGAGCATCCGCTGTTGTTTGCCAGCAGCCTGACTGCCACCAAACTGGACTGGGTCAATGATCCACCGGCACTGCCACTGCAATGTGCAGCCAAGATTCGCTACCGGCAGGCCGACCAGGACTGCACTGTCACCGCCGGTACCACTGGTGAACTTGACGTGGCGTTTGCCACTCCCCAGCGTTCGATTACCCCTGGGCAACAGGTGGTGTTTTATCGGGGCGAGCGCTGCCTCGGTGGCGGCGTCATACAAGCCAGCGGATCGGCGGCCTGATGGATCAACGACAACAACTCATCGCGTTGGCGGGCGTAGCGCAAACATCAGTACTGGTGCATCAGCTGGCACTGCACGGCATGGTGGCGCAAGATAAATTTGCCACGGCCGTGCAGAGTTTGTTTGTGTTGGATCCGCCATCCACACTGGACGTATTCGGCTCGCTCAAACAGTTGCGGCTGGGGCTGGAGACCCTGAAAGAGCTGCTGGGCAGTTATGAATCAGTGCTGGCACCTACCGAGGGGCCTCGTTATTTCTCGGGCATTTTGCATCTTGAAGCTCAACTGAAATCGCGCGCTGGCATGCTGACCCTCATTCGCAGTGAACTGCAGCGCTTGCATAGCACCTACCCGGCCGCCCAGCTGGCTGAGGAGCCGGCCGCGATCAAGCAACTGGCGGCACTGTACCGCTCAACGCTGAGCACGCTGCCTTTCCGCATTCATGTACGCGGCGATCTCAACTATTTGCGCAATGACCATGTGGCCGACAAGGTGCGTATTCTGCTGTTCGCAGGAGTGAGAGCCGCTTTTCTGTGGCGCCAATTGGGCGGCCGCCGCTGGCACTTGTTGTTCAAACGCGGCAGCCTGGCCAAAGGCGTGGAGCAATTGCTTCTTACGCTGTGAACACTGGCAAAGCACCCGAAAACCCTGCTTTGTGCAGCGGCTTGCGTTAAAATGCCCGGGTAAATTTTGTGGACGCCCCGTCATGTCAGTCTTAGTTCCCGGTCCGATTTCTTCCCTCACCGCCATTTCTCCCATCGATGGTCGTTATCACAGCAAAACCCGCGCGCTAAGCCGTTATTTCAGCGAATACGGGCTGATCTATTACCGCGTGCTGGTGGAGATCCGCTGGTTCCAGCAACTGGCGGCCCATGCCGGCATTGACGAAGTAAGCCCGCTCAGTGCCAACGCCACTGCTTGCCTTGAACAGATCCTCAGCTCCTTCAGTGAAGCCGATGCGCAAAACATCAAGGACCGCGAAAAAGTTACCAACCACGATGTGAAAGCCGTCGAATATTTCCTCAAGGACAAATTTGACGCCGTACCCGAGCTGGCCAAAGACAAGGAATTCATTCACTTCGCCTGCACGTCTGAAGACATCAACAACCTGGCCTATGCGCTGATGCTCAAGGATGCACGCGAGCAGGTAATACAGCCGCTGATGCAGCAAGTCGTCGACACCATCAAGACCCAGGCAGGGCTCTATGCCGACATGCCCTTGCTGGCACGCACGCATGGGCAAACCGCCACGCCAACCACGATGGGCAAGGAATTCGCCAACACCGTGGCGCGGCTGCAGCGCCAGCTGAAACAACTCATGCAAGTAGAGTTGCTTGGCAAGATCAACGGCGCGGTCGGCAACTACAACGCGCATCTGATTGCCTACCCCACAGTCGACTGGCAATCCAACGCAAAAGAGTTTGTTGAACAACTCGGACTGGCATGGAATCCCTATACCACGCAGATCGAACCGCACGACTACATTGCTGAACTGTTTGCCACCTGCTGCCGCTTCAATACCATCCTGATCGATTTTGATCGTGACGTATGGGGCTATATTTCCCTCGGCTATTTCAAACAGCGCACCATTGCCGGTGAAGTCGGTTCATC
>CANCGR010000491.1 GCA_947377625.1 Gammaproteobacteria bacterium
CAAAATAACCCTGTATATGACAGTTTTTTCATCCGGTTCTTGTTTGTCTGAATGGATGATAAGTGCCGTCCATGAGCCTTTTTTGCCCGCCGCGACCGGATCGTGCGCAGTAATAGGGCAGAGCCACTCGTCAGTTGCGACAGGCCACTGCCTAAACTGCAAGCAGGAGCTGCGCATAAGCGATGGCACCATCCTTGCTAATTCTTGCTCACGACAGGAGCACCCAAATGTACACACACGTCCGTCACCTGCTGGCTCTGGCATTGTCTGCACTGCTGCTAGCCCCTGCAGCCGGTGCGATGCCGGTCATCTTCGACACTGACATGGCGATCGACGACTGGGCGGCGCTCCTGTTCCTGACCTTGCACCCACAGGTGGAACTCAAGGCAGTGACCGTAGCGGCCAGCGGCGAAGCGCACTGCAGTGCAGGAGTGCCGAATGCGCAGGCCTTGCTGGCGCTGGTCGGGCGCGGCGCCAACGTGCCGGTGGCCTGCGGTGATGCGTGGCCGATGGATGGCTATTTCGTTTTTCCTGCGCCATGGCGGCAGGATTCCGACACGCTGTACGGCGTGTCGATCCCCGCTGCCAACGCCTCGCCCTACCAGGGGCATGCAGTCGAATTGATCCATGCCAGCCTCGTGCAGAGCACCGAGCCAGTGGCGCTGCTCGCCACCGGGCCGTTGACCAATATCGCGCAGTGGTTGCAAATTTATCCCGGCGACATGGCCAAGGTAAGCCGAGTGGTCGTGATGGGTGGCTCACTGGCAACGCCGGGCAACATTCCCGTGAAAGGTTTCACCGATGGTCATCCCAACACGCGGGCAGAGTGGAATCTGTTCGTGGATCCGCTTGCAGCCGACATCGTTTTCCGTTCCGGATTGCCGGTCGAAATGGTGGGTCTCGACGTCACCAAGACGGTGCCGGTCACTGCAGAGTTTGCGGCCGCATTCAAACGGCTGGCGCACAGTCCGGCAGCACATTTCTGGGACGCCGTGCTGGACAAGAATGACTGGTTCATTGCCTCGGGTGATTACGATCTGTGGGACATGCTGGCAGCGCTGACCCTCGTCGATCGCGTCAGGTTCTGCAGCGGCGAGCACATGGCGCTGCATGTGCTGCACGAGCCGACACAGCAGCCCTACCTGCCAAGTACCGACACCACCATGCCGGCCTTGCTGGCCAGCGGCACCGCGCGCCATCACTTCGACGCTGCCACTGCAGGCATCGTTGAACGCGGCGGCGAAGGCAGTGTGCTGGTCTGTCAGCGCAGCGATGGTCCGGCTGCGCTTGATCTGTTCACGAAAATCCTGACTGCGCAATAACTGTAAGTATCCTCCCCCTCATTGCCAATATGCATGCACTACAGGCAAATTGAGGATTCGGTGATGGCCATGCTGACCGTCCGCAACATTCCGGAAGCGGTACATCTCGCACTGCGCGCAGGTGTAGCGCTGCTGCCGTCGGGAAAGCGGAAATCCGGTCTGCAGAAAAGTCTGGAAAAGCATGGCAGGCGTGAACAGCGATCACCGATTCACGCCGCCTCCATACAGTAACAGCAGCAGTGCCACTTCCCTCCTGTCACTTATCTGACCAAGCTTTCCCAAGAATCTGCACCAGCAGGTGCAGCCGGCAAAACAAACCTGATCACAGCCCCCTCGCCTGGCGCACCTTCCGCCCATATACGCCCGCCATGGCGATGGATAATGCGCTGAACGGTGGCAAGTCCGATGCCAGTGCCCGCAAACTCGTTGTAGCTATGCAGCCGCTGGAAATGCTTGAACAGTTTGCCAGCATGCTTCATGTCAAAACCCGCGCCATTGTCACTGACAAAATAAGTGACAAGCCCTGCTTCATCGGTAGCTGCGCCGAACCTGACCATTGCTTGTGTCGTTTTCGACGTGAACTTCCAGGCGTTTCCCAGCAGGTTCTCCAACACTATTTTCATCAGCCGGCGATCTGCACAGGCAACCGGCAAATTATCGGCGCTGAAACTGACCTGCTGCAGCGGATTCTGCAGCCGCAGGCCGGCTGCGATTTCGCCAGCCAGCAGCGCAAGATCAACCATGTCCAATTCCAACGGATCACTCGCCACATGCGCCAGCCGCAACATGTCATCGATCAACTCAGCCATGCGTGTGCCGGCTTCGCGGATTCTGGTCAGCTGTGCGCAGCTGGCATCGTCGTGCTGGCCGCTGAACTTCTCCAGCAGCATCGTGCTGTAGCCTTCCACCGCACACAAAGGCGAACGCAGGTCATGGGCAACCGAAGTGCTGAACGCTTCAAGTTCGCGATTGGCCGCCTCAAGCTCCGCCGTGCGTTCACTTACCCGCCATTCGAGTGAAAGATTGAGTTCACGGATTTCACGTTCTATCCGTTTTTGCGCGGTGACATCCCGCAGGGTTGCCAGGAAAACCTGTTTGTCGTTCCACTGCGTCGTCACCACACGCATCTGGGCAGTACAGGTTTTTTGGTTGTTGCCAACAATATCAACCTCAGTGGTTTGGCCATCGACCAGAAGAAATCCAAACGCTGATCCGAGCAAGGCTTCCGACTTGCGACCAAACATCTGCTCGGCTGACGGATTCACGAAACACACCATGCCATCCTCATCGACAATCAGCATCGCATCGGCATTCGCGTCAATGATGCTGCGCGTGCGTAATTCACTGGCCACCAGTGCTGCCGCAAAACTGTGACGCTCAATGGCGTAACGAATGGCATGACACAGCAGGGGAGCCTGGGCTTGCTTCTTGATCAGATAGTCTTGTGCACCTGCCCGCACTGCGCGCAAACCAATATTGGCGTCGTTGAGGGCGGTGAGCACCAGTGTCGGCACATCGGGTGCATGCCGGTGCAGGCTCAGGAACGTCTCAACTCCTTGCGAATCCGGCAAGCCAAGGTCGAGCAGCACAATATCAGGACGCGATACCGCAATATGCGCGAGCGCCCCTGACAACAGCTCCACATGGGTGAGTTCATAATCGAGATCATCAAAATCGGCGAAAGATTCCTGTAACAACAGAACATCAACCGGATTGTCTTCGACCAGCAGGATTTTTATTTTTTGAT
>CANCGR010000492.1 GCA_947377625.1 Gammaproteobacteria bacterium
CTGCCACTGGGCCGCAACGTTGATGAAATGCTGCGCATGGTAGATGCACTGCAGTTCACCGAAGAGCATGGCGAAGTGTGCCCGGCCGGCTGGAACAAAGGCGACGAAGGCATGAAGCCTGACGCTGCCGGTGTTGCTGACTACCTGAGCAAACACAGCAACGATCTCTGATCAGTTTGTACTGACCTTCCCATAAAGCCGGCTGCAACAGCCGGCTTTTTTTCAGCCCTGCCATACCGTACCTGCCAGCATGAATCTCATCCATCATCCCAAGCGTTATATTCTCGACATTGCCGTCGGCGTTATGTTCGCCAGCATGTTGCTGTTTGGCAGTGTCTATATCTACCGGCTCAACAATGACGCGCGTGATTTGGTTCTTGATTCAGCCCTGGCCATGCAGGGGCAACAATATTCCAACGACCTGGGTTGTGTGGCTTGCCACACGGTAGACGGCAGCCCGGCGGTTGGCCCGTCCTGGCTGCACATGTGGGGTCGCACTGAAAACATCGGCCGTGGTCACACCATCGTGGTGGACGAAGACTATATCCGCGAATCAATCAAGGAGCCGGGCACCAAGGTAGTAGCAAATTTTCCTAACGTGATGTCGCGCTATTATCTGGAAGAGCCGCAAATTACTGCGTTGATTGAATATATCAAAGCGCTGCGTGATCCCGGGGTCAACGCTGCACAGTAAGCTTGCCTGCAGCACGAAATTCACGCCGCCATTGCAGATAGCCGAACACCACGATCACCACGTAGGCAGCAAACAGCAGTGTGGTGAGATAAAGCCCGCGTTCGAAATAGACCACGGTGGCTATGCCATCAATAACGATCCAGTACAGCCAGTTCTCCAGCACCTTGCGTACCACCAGAAAGGTGGTGACGACGCTGCTCCAGGTGATGAAGGAATCCACAAACGGCCACGCGGCGGAGGTATAGCGCTGCATCAGCATGCCGTTGAAGAAGGCCAGCAACAACACCAGTGCGAAACACGCGCCATGCTGCCACAGCTGCATCGTCACAATGGCCCGCTTTGACTTGCCACCGCCATCACGACCACTGCGCCATTGTTGCCAACCCAGCACCGCCATCACCGCGTAAAACACATTGAGCCAGGTTTCCATGAACAGATGTGCTTGCCAGCAAATCCAGATATAGATCACGGAACTGACCAACGCGCACACCCAACACCACAGACTTTCTTTTGAGGCCAGCAGCAAGTAGGCGATGGCCAATACCACCGCCAAGCCTTCCAGCGAGAACAAGTATTGCACTGCGCTTAGTAACAAGGCGGGCATCAGGCGGGGTTGTAATCGGGAATGAACTTGGTGATGAACACGGCCTTGCCGTGCGTCTGGTAACTCCACTGCAACATCTCGGTAAGCGTCTTCATCACCACATCATATTCACCCACCACCATCGTTGCTGTGGGTGTGGTGACAATGCGCAGCCCAGAGTAAGTATTCAGCTTCGCAATGAAATCTGTAATCAGTGCGATATAGTTTTGCTGAAGCGGGTACATGCTGATTTCAACTGTCAGTATCATTGCTTGTTTCCTTTTTTCCTTTGCTCATTACATTCATGATCACGCCCGCCAACACCAGCGCCATGCCGGCGTAGGTTAACAAATTGAAATTTTCGCTGAACAGCACAAAGCCCAATATGATCGAAAAAATGACTTCGCTGTAGCTGACGATGGCGACTTTTGAAATTGCCGCCAACTGATATGACTTCGTCATGAAATATTGGCCACCTTGGGAAGTAACGCCCAACAGCACCAGATACCACCACTGCGCCCCGCTCGGCAGTTGAAAATCAAACAGCATTGCAACAGCCGTCAACGGTATGCACACCAGTGGGAAATACAGCATGATCACCAACGGATGTTCAGTCTTGCTGAGCCTGCGCACTGAGCTGTATGCCAGCCCCATGCAGAACGAGGCCGAGATGCCGACCAGCAGATGCAGCCACGAAATGCGGTGATCAAAACCCTGGATCATCGCCACACCGATGAAACAAATCACGAAGTAACCGATTTGTACCAACGTTACGCGTTCACGCACCAACCAGATGCCCAGCAAGGTGGTGAAAATGGGCGACAAATGCGTGAGAGTCGTGGCCGCGCCCAACGGAATGTGCTGCAGCAACCAGAAACCCTGCGCCAGCGACATCATGCCGGCGAAGCCGCGCAGCAACAGCGCCGGTTTGTCATGCCCCCACGGCGACAGTCGCAAGCGCCAGATGCCGAGCAGACACAGCACTGCTGCAATCACGGCACGAAAGAAAATGATTTCCGCCACCGGCATGGCGCCCAGCAGCTTGGTAAACACTGTCATTAGCGCAAAGAACACGCTGGCGACCAGCATACACACAATGCCGCGGGTAGTGTTGGACAGGATCATGGTTTACCAAAACGCCAGCGGCGTTCGCAGCAAGCGGCGTGCACCGCCGGCAATTCAATTAATGGAGCAAATGCCTGCTCATAAAAACAAAAGCCCGGCGCAAAGGCCGGGCTTTTTGCATAACAGCAGGATCAGGCCTGGGCTGCACGTTTGGCAGCAGAGTCATCGAGCAGTTGCTTCAATTCACCGGCTTCAAACATTTCAGTCATGATGTCACAGCCACCGACCAGTTCGCCGTCCACAAACAACTGCGGGAATGTGGGCCATTCCGACACTTTTGGCAGATTCGCGCGAATCTCGGGATTGCTGAGAATATCGACGAAGGCAAACTTCTGGCCGCACGACATCAGCATCTGGGTAGCGCGCGCCGAGAAGCCGCACTGGGGCTGGTTGGGATTGCCTTTCATGTAGATCAGGATCGGGTTGTTCTTGATCTGGTCCTTGATGGTGTCTTCAATGCTCATGGGTCACCTGTGGCTTAAATTAAAATCGGGAGGCAGGCGCAGACGGGAGCGCAACCTTGCTGGCGCCTATTGTATGCAATCCTGTCGCACGGCGACACCATCGGGTAGCCGCCGACCGAACACACTGCTAGAATCCCTGCCTTGTCGGGCGGCGAAAACCGTCGGCATAAGGCAGCAGAGGCTGCCTTTTTGCATTTTTAGA
>CANCGR010000493.1 GCA_947377625.1 Gammaproteobacteria bacterium
CATAACCGATGGTGGAAGCCAGCGGCTGGCTGCCCAGCATGTGTGAACCGTCGAGCCTGCCTTCGATGACGCCGTCGAGTACCAATTTCCAGTTGGCTTGCGCTTCCAGCGTTACGTACAGGCCTTCGTCTTCGAAATAACCTTTTTCATAGGCAATGGCGAGCGGCACCATGTCGGTGAGCTTGATGAAGCCAAGCTTGAGCGTGTCTTTCTCGGGAGGGCCGATATCATCGGGTGCCGCTGCTGTGGCAATGCCGGTGGTGCATGCCAGCGCACTGACAATGGCTGCGGCCAACAGCTTGCGACGTGAGAGAGAGACTGCCTTGTGGACTTTGGAAGAGGAAGTAACTACTGCCGACATAAGATCTCCTGGTTGTAACGATAAAAGTTGTAACAATAAAAATTTCGAACAAAAAAAGGCGCACTTCCTCGGGATGACTGTGTCCCCTCTGGAAGGCGCCTTTGCCTGTTGGGTTGAACCGCCGTTGGCTCAACGTTGTCTTTCAATACTTCTTGCTAATACTGCTTGTGTATTACTCAGCAAGTGCTGTGCCAACTCACTATTTTGGCAAGTTGGAAATCGGAAACTGTTGCAAATACTCAGTAATTCTCGAGGAATCAAAGCGAACGCCGTCGATGAAACGATCAGCGCCCAGGCTCACATCGCCGCATTGCCATGGTGCAGCGTGATAGCCAACCTGTGTTGGTGCGTCGATAGGAGGCACAGGCAAACCTTCCTGCACACAGATTGTGCGAAAAATTTTTGTCGGAAAAATTTCGTGCAAATAATTCTCCGGCACTTGCATCGAACCCAGATGACCCCAACGCAACATCTGTGCAGCCAGCCACGCCATGTGCGCCGGCCAAGGGTAATTGGCCGAGTGCTGATGGAAATTATGTTTGCCGGCCAGCAAGCCCCAATGCAGAAAATCCGCTTCAGTGCCAAGGCAATGCGGCTGCGCCAATAAGAGCAAGGCATCTTCACGGTTGGCAGTTTCGCCCAGCCAGCGACAGGCCTTGAGCAACACCGTCAGCAAGCTGCTGTAAACTTCAGGATGCTGATCAGCCCAATCCTGGTTCATCGCCAGCACTTTTTCGGGCGCGTTGTGCCAGATGTCGTAGGTGGAACATAAGGTATGGCCACTGCCCATCGACGCGGCCAACTGGCCCCACGGCTCACCGGCACAGAAACCATCAATGCGGCCGCTGTTGAGCTGCGCCACCATTTGCGAAGGCGGAATCACTACCAGGTTCACATCCTGATCAGGATGAATGCCGCCAGCAGCAAGCCAGTAGCGCAATAAATAGTTGTGGCACGAATAGGGATAGACCACAGCGAATGTAAACGCGGCTTCACCACGCTCACGCCGTTGCTGAATCAAACGTTTGAGCGTCAGCACTGAAGTGTGCGCCGAGGCCATGGCTTCCGGATTGATCTTGCGCAGTTGTTCGCGCAGCGCGATCGACACCGTGAACGAGTTGCCGTTCTGGTTGAGCACGAAGCTGCTGGTCAGCGCGGTTTTCACGCGATTAAGGCCGAGGTTCACGCTGATCAGCATTGGCACCAGCAACTGCGCGCCCTGCAAGGTGCCGGCACACAATTTATCGCGGATATTGGCCCACGAGGCTTCGCGCGACAGCCGCACCTTCAAGCCCGCTTCCGAAAAATAACCCAGCTCCTGCGCCAATAATAATGGTGCAGCATCCAGCAGCGGTAAGTACCCCAGGTTAATGGTGTCCTCGCTCCAACTCATTTGATCTTGCTCCTGTTCATTCCAACAGTTCCGCTGCAGCGACAATGCTGCGCGCCAGCTCGGCCAGCTTCATGTGCCGGTCCATCGCCATGCGTCGCAACAAGGCATAGGCCTTGCCTTCATCAAGGCCCTTACGCTTCATCAGCAGTCCTTTGGCTTTTTCAATATGCTTGCGCTCGTTGAGCTGTAACCTGGTCAACTCAAGTTCGTCGCGAAGCTTCTGGTACTCATGGAATCGCATCATGGCGACTTCAAGAATGGGTTTGATGCGGTCGGGCGACATGCCATCGACCACATAGGCGGTAACGCCGGATTCAACGGCAAGCTGGATGGTGGCGCGGTCGCCATCGTTGGTGAACATCACAATGGGGCGCGGCTGCTTGCGATTCATCGCTTGCATGGATTCAAGCGTGTCGCGGCCGGGGCTGTCGAGGTCGGCGATGATGACATCCGGGCGCGTGCGTTCCACCGCTGCCTGGATGTTGTCGGCCGTGGTTACCTTGCCCACCACCTGATAACCGGCGGCGGTCAATGCCGCTTCCATTACAGGGAAGCGTTCTGCCTGCTCGTCGAGGAGCAGAATGCGCAGGGAATCGATAGGTAAAGTCATGGCTATGACTTACAAGATCTGTGCCATGCAGTGCTGGGCCAACAAGTCTTTACGATGCTGGTATTTGCACTGAGCCGGAGCAGCACCAGCGCCCTAATAAAGGACAGCACAAGCATATGTGCTGCTTGCTGGTGCGAAAGTGTCACTTATGAGGGCGTTATTGCAGCAGCAGAGCTTCAACGCTCCAGCATTTTTTGGATTTGCGGCCAACTGCGCTGTCCATTCGCATACATCTCTTGCTGCAAAGCCTGCGGCACCCAGTCCCGAATCGCTGACTGAAAAGTCTTTCTCAGTTGAATCCGTTTGAACCAATCTTCAACACGCGGCAGCCGCCCGTGCTGCCAGGCAGCTTCCATCGCGAGTGCCGCGAGCCGGTTCAGATAGGGTGCCATGGCCACATCAGCAATCGAGAACGCATTGGCCACCAGCCAGTCCGATTCCCTCAGTGCCAATTCCATCTTGTCGAGATAGGAAAGGTAGAGCCGGATTTTATCGGCCGCGCCTGGTGCATCCAGCCCCTGCTGCAACCACTGCCATTTCATTGCGCGTGCAGACTGCCCTTCGGCACCGCCCGCCTTCAGAAAATCTTCAAAGTTGCCGACACCCTTGCGCAAAATGGTGTGCCGATGCGATACCACGTAGGTGAGTGCCGAACAGGCTGGATGCAGTTCTTCATCGACGGCTTTGGTCCAGTA
>CANCGR010000494.1 GCA_947377625.1 Gammaproteobacteria bacterium
ACACCACACGGTTACGCGGTTACTTCAACGATTGTCTACGGCAAAAAAGACTTGCTGTTGATTGATCCGCAACTGCTGTTGAGTGAAGCCGGCCATGTCATCGACATCATCAAAGGCACCGGCCGCAAATTAACAACAATCTATTCAACCCATGCGCACCCTGATCACTTTATCGGCGTAGCCGCCGTGCTGAAAGCATTTCCGGATGCCAAGTATGTTGCGTTGCCGGAAGTGCGCGAACGCATAGTCACTGCGTGGCCGGCGCGTCGTAATTTCTGGTTTCCCACTTACGGCGACGATCTGCCGTCAGAGGTGGCCATTCTGCCTGAGGCCTTGAGCAAGCCGGTGTTGACGCTGGAAGGTTTTGAAATGCCGATCACGAAGGAACAGATTGGCCTCGACGGCGCCGGCAATTCGTTTGTGCACATCCCTGCCATTGATGCAGTGGTGGCTGGCGATATCATTTTCAATTCGCACCTGCGCCCGCCGGTCGACACAGTGCCGCTCTATGCCACGCTTGATCGCATTGCTGCCTTGCATCCAAAGATCGTGGTGGCAGGTCATCAGGCCAAAGGCACAGCCAATGATCCGCAAGTGCTGAATTTCATCCGCGAGTACATTGGGGCTTTCAAAATGGCACGCCTGGTCTCGGCAACACCGGCAGAGCTGCAGGAGAAAATGTTGAAGCTTTATCCTGGGCTGGGACGTGAAGATGCGTTGGAGCAAGCGGCCCAGCAGGCATTCAAACCTGTTGCAAAATAAACGAAGGCAAATAGACGAAATATGGCGTCAGAGTTAGAACTTGGTGAGAGCAACCTGGAAGCAAGGCTTTTACTCTGACGCCAAACTACAAACGCTTTATTTGTTGCGGAGTTGTTTCGAGAAAAACGGCAACAGCTTTTCAAGAAAGCGCTCACCCACGCGATTGGTGTGATCACCGTCGTACACTTCAAAGCCATGTGCCACGCCCAAGCGCGTCAGCGCTGCATCCAGTTGTTTGTTGGTGGCGGCCAAGGTGTCCTTGTCACCCACATCCAGCGTGATGGCCTGGTAGCGTTTGAGAGCGGGCACATGCTGGTCAACGGTGATCAGCGGTGAATTGGCGATCCACTTGCCTTGCACCAGTGGCTGCGCTTCACCGTTCACGAACGGCCAGTCGAAAAAGAACGGTGGGTTCTGCGGGTTGGGTGCCCATGCTGCGGCTTGCGCCTCAAGCACGTTGGCGAAGCCTTTTTCATTGGTGAGCGGGCCGGCTTTCATGCGGGTGATCTGGGCTTCTACTGCTTCTTTGGCTGGCGCCTGGTTCAACAGGCAGCAGGCACTCATCGCATAGAGCGAGCTGAATACTTCCGGATGTTCCATGCCGATGCGCATGGTGCCGTAACCGCCCATCGAGTGCCCTGACAGGCCGCGACTTTCACGTTTGGCGATGGTGCGGTAGTGCTTGTCGATATAGGAAACCAGGTCGCGCGCGATGTAAGTCTCCCAGTCACCGGTGGCTGCCGAGTTGGAATACATGCTGCCGCCATAAACCGAGAGTGCATCGGGTAATACGATGATCGCGGGCTTGGCGCCGGCGGCGATGGCTTGGTCAGCGGAGGCGGGCAGTTTTACCTGCTCAACATAAAACTGCGCGCTAACGCCGTAGCCGTGCAGGAAATACACGACAGGATAACGTTCAGCGGTGGCAGTGCTGTAACCGGGTGGCAGATAGACGAACACGTCGCGCACTGCATCATCGCCTTCGAGGTTACCTTTCAATGACGGCCCGGCCACGCGGATTTTTTCGAGTGTGCCCTGGGCCAACGCGAGGCTCGACACCAGCACGCCTGTCAGCAAACCCCCAACGGTCAGTACTGCTTTTGCGCGCAGCAACAGTGAATGCAACATGGTTCCCCCAATATGATTGTTATATTTTTTATGAGTGTGGGGTCGCGTAAAAACCTGACCCCAAACTTCTTCTGATTACTTCACCAACTTCTTGCTCACATAACCGGCCACATCCCGCAACTGCTCCGGCTTGAACACGCTGGCGAAGGCAGGCATCGAGTTGCGGCCGGTGGCGATGGTCTCGGCAATTTTTGTCATATCAAGTTTGCTCACGGTCAGATCGGCACCACCATGGCCGGTCTTGCCGTCGGTGCCGTGGCAGGCGCTGCACACGGTCTCATATTGCAGTTTGCCGGCGGTAAGATCGGGGTCACCTACCGCCATCGCCACCGGAGCAGCTTTGGCAGCATCCTTGGCCGGCGGGGCGAGCTTGCCATCAAGCCCAAATAGCCACAGGTTGTCACCATGCGCAGTGCCACCCAGTGCGCTGCCGGCGGAGTAGGCCAGCACGTAAGTCTTGCCCTGATGTTCAAACACGGTGACGGGTGCATTCATGCCGGCGCCAGTCTGGAATTCCCACAGTTTTTTGCCATTGGCGCTGTCGAGCGCAGTCAAGCGGCCGTCGTTGCGGCCGACAAATACCAGGCCGCCGGCGGTTACTGTCATGCCGCTGTAGCAGGGCTCTTGCAGATGCTGCTGCCACACCAGTTTGTTGGTGTGCATGTCGAGCGCGGCGATAACACCGAAGCGGTACATGGCCGGGCCCATCAATACACCGGCGGTGTAGAAGTCACCCGGCTTGGGTGGCTCTTTGCCGATGTCGACCGCTTTGGAAAGGAACGGGCCGTCGGTGGCGCATACATACGAATAGCCGGTGTTGGGATCATGCGCACTCGGTGGCCAGTTGGCGCCGCCGGCCACGCCGGGTGTGACGGGCACCGGGTCAGTCCAATAGGGCGTGAAGATGCGCGCCTCATTGATCATGGTGACGCCTTCCGGTGCGATGCGCATCGATTGCGGAATAAACGCATCACCGCGCGGATAGGGCTGCGTCTTGGCTGTGGCCTGACGTGGCTCCTGCAGCACTGGTTTTTCATCGATGCCAATCAACGGTTGGCCGGTGACGCGATCAAGAATGTAGAACCAGCCGGTTTTGCCGGCCTGCGCCAGCGCCTTGCGCGGTTTGCCATCAAGCGTAAGGTCAAACAGCATCACCGGATT
>CANCGR010000495.1 GCA_947377625.1 Gammaproteobacteria bacterium
CAGATCAGCATGATGTAACGGTTGCCGTGCTTGTCGCTGAGCTTGCCCCAGAATCGCAAAATGAAAAACTGCGTGGCGATGGCAGCCACCAGGTTCATGCTGTATTCGAAATAACTGAAGTTCAGCACCTTGAGCATGTATACCGCAAAGAACGGCGCCGAGATGGCCGCCATGCCCTGCATGCCAGCGACAAAAAAACTGTAGTTGCGAAAGATCGGGTCCTTGAAGGCCTCGCGCACAATGCCGAAGGTGGCATAGAACTGGGTCGACACCGGCACCACTGGCTGCGGGTTGGGATCGTTCATGTTGAACAGGAAAAAGCTGGAATAGGCACGACCGATGGTGGCGGTAAGGAACAGCAGCGCAAAGCCGATCCACGCCAGCCCCACGATGTCGGTCAAGCTCAGCACGATGCCGCCCACGACAAACATGGCCAGCGAGGTGGCCATGGTCAAGCGCGTGCGCGCAGCAAAAAATTTGCCGCGCTCATTGTGCTGCACCATGCTGCCCAGCCACGCGCGCCACTGCGGCTGGATCAAATTGGAACTGCACTGATAGGCGATGACCAGCAAGATGAGGTCACTGGCAGGATTGGCGCCGTTCATCACTGCCAGGCCCGCAAAGGCCAGCATCAACAGCGCTTGCCCCATCGCGGTTAACAGCACCAGCAAGCGCCGGGTGAGAAAGGTGCCAAGCCACACCGACACCAGCTGCATCAGCGAACCGATCAACTGCGGAAACGCGGTCAGAAAGCCCATCTGAATGCTGGTGGCGCCCAGATGCAGCGCGAACGCATTCATAAAATTGTCACAAGTCGACGTCATAGTTGACGACGCCACGGCTTCGCGCTGGCTGTAATCCAGCGACTTCAGCACGTGGTAGCGCGGGCGTTCTTTGCTGTCGGTTGGTAAAGACATGAACTTCGGTTGCCTGGTGTGATCTGGCGCGAGCGGTTGTGAGTAAAATGCAGGTAATAATTATCCCGCATTCCGGGTCATGAGCCTACTGTGTTGACCCACACCTTCAGCGAAGACCACAATCAGCCAGGCAGCCTTGCAATTGATTGGAGACAACTATGAGTAGAGCAATCGTGATCCAGCACACAGGCGGCCCTGAAGTGTTGCTGTTGCAGGAAGTAGAGGTGAGCAAACCTGCCAAAGGTGAAGTGCAGGTGCGCGTTACGGCGGCCGGTGTCAACTACATCGACGCCTATCAGCGCAGTGGTCTGTATCCGGTCGCTTTGCCGCACATCCCCGGCGGTGAAATGTGTGGCGTCGTGGTGGCGCTTGGAGCCGGCGTCAATGATTTCAAGGCGGGTGACCGCGTCGCCTGCGGCACTGCCGGCCACGGATGCTATGCCGAACGAGTGAATGTGCCAGCTGCGCGACTGGTAAAAGTGCCCAAAGGCATCAGCGATGAAGTGGCTGCCGCGTTGATGCTCAAAGGCATGACAGCACAGTACCTGATCCGCCAGATTTACCCGGTTAAAAAAGGTGACACCATTCTGGTGCATGCCGCCGCCGGCGGCGTTGGGCTCATCATTTGCCAATGGGCCAGCGCGCTGGGTGCCACCGTGATTGGCACGGTGGGCTCGCCTGCCAAAGCCAAACTGGCCAAGGCCAATGGCTGCGAGTACGCGATCAACTACAATGAAAAAGATTTCGTAAAGGAAGTCACCCGAATTACCAAAGGCGAGATGCTGCCGGTGGTGTTTGACTCAATCGGGGCCGACACCTTTCCGGCGTCACTCGACTGTTTGCAGCGGTTCGGTCTGTTCGTCAGCTATGGCAACTCGTCGGGACCAGTGCCGCCGTTCAGCCCTGCGCTGTTGGCCCAGAAAGGCTCGCTTTATATGACACGCCCCACCTTGTTTGATTATGTGCACACCCCTGAGCTGTTGCGCAAAGCGGCCAATGAAGTGTTTGCAGTAGTCAAGAACGGCACCGTCAAAATCAACATCAATCAGCGCTATATGCTGGAGCAGGCGGCGCAAGCCCATATTGATTTGCAAGCGCGCAAAACAACTGGCAGCAGCATCTTGCTTCCCTGAGAGCGCGGCATTGAGCTGCTTTGAACCGGCCTGCATGCTGTAGCGTCTGTGCAGCTGTGCTAACCTTTCGGAATATTTACCGTAAGGAAAGGCAATGCAAAAGCAGTTCTCCATGCTGCCCGAGTGGGCAGCGCAACAGGCCGTCATGTTCGCCTGGCCTCATGAAACTACCGACTGGCAGCCATGGCTGGCCGCAATTCAGCGCGACTATGTCGAGTTGGCAGTGGCGATAGCCACCGAGGTTACTCCGCTCATCCTGTGCCAGGATGTTGCCCATCAACAACAGATCACTGAACTCTTGGCCGGCCGTTGCCAACAGGCGCCGCGCTTTGTGATCGCCCCCTACAACGACACCTGGTGCCGCGACTACGGCCCGGTGACGCTGGGGCTGGATGGCAAAGTGCAAATGCTCGACTTCCAGTTCAACGGCTGGGGCGACAAATACGATGCCGGGCTCGACAACAAGATCAATCAGAAAATCTGGGGTGAATGGCGCGCGCCACTGCGCACCATTCATTACGAACTGGAAGGCGGCAGCATTGAGACCGACGGCCAAGGCTCGCTGCTGACTACTGCCCACTGTTTGCTGGACAGCAATCGCAATAAAGATTTCAACAAGGCACAGGTTGAGAAATTCGTGCTCGAACAACTCGGCCTTGATCGCGTGCTATGGATCACCGAAGGCGCCTTGCTGGGTGACGACACCGACAGCCATATCGACAACCTCGTGCGCTTCTGCTCACCCGACACCATCGCCTATGCCACCTGTTCCAAGCCTGATGATGTGCATTACGAGCCGATGCAGAAGATGAAAGCGCAAGTGCAAGCGCTGCGCCAGCCCAATGGTCAGCCCTACCAGCTGCAGGCGATTGAAATTCCAACGCCGCAGTTTGATGAAGCGGGCAAGCGCTTGCCGGGCAGCTATGTGAATTTTCTGATTGTGAACAACAGTGTGATAGTGCCGGTGTTTGGCTGCGCTGAAGATGCAGCCGCTAT
>CANCGR010000496.1 GCA_947377625.1 Gammaproteobacteria bacterium
AACGGTGACGAGCGGGGCCTCAATGCCGAGCGTGGCACGTGAGTGCACGATTGCCAGTGCCATGTTGCATCCTTGCGTTGCTGTTTACTCTTCCCCACAGTAGTTCAACTTTCTTGTTTCTGCCAATTTTCTGTCGTGGCTGGCAAGCATCAAACTGGCTATCATGCGCGGCCACCGATTGATCCTGCCCGCATGAAATCCCTCAACGCCCGCCAACACAGCGCAGTGCGCTATCTCGATGGACCGCTTCTGGTGCTCGCGGGTGCCGGCAGCGGCAAGACCAGTGTGATCACGCAAAAGATTGCTTATCTGATCAGCGACTGCGGCTATCAGCCCAATCACATTGCGGCGCTGACCTTTACCAACAAGGCCGCGCGCGAGATGAAAGATCGTGTCGGCAAATTGTTGCAGGGCAAGAACAGCCGCGGCTTGATCATTTCCACTTTCCATCATCTGGGCCTCACCATCATTCGCCGTGAGTGCGGGCATCTGGGGCTGAAATCCAGTTTCAGTATTTTCGACGAGACTGATTGCGTGTCGTTGTTAAAAGAGCTGATGCTGAAAGACGATGTCGCGGCTGATGATCAGACAAAAGTTCTGGCTGGCATTATTTCGCGTTTCAAAAACCAGTTTCTGACACCGGAGCAGGCGCTTGCCACGGCCACTACACCGGATGAAGCGTTGGCTGCGCGCGTTTACACCGATTACCAGCGCAGCCTGCGCGCCTTCAATGCAGTGGACTTCGACGATCTGATCTTGCTGCCGGCACAACTGTTTCAGAACAAACCGGAAGTGCTCGATAAATGGCGGCGCCATATTCGCTACCTGTTGGTGGATGAGTATCAGGACACCAACAACATGCAGTATCACTTTGTGAAACAACTGATCGGTGATCGTGGCTGTCTTACTGTGGTGGGCGATGATGACCAGTCCATTTATTCATGGCGCGGGGCCAAGCCGGAAAACATGGATTTGTTGCAGCAGGATTACCCTTCGCTACGCGTCATCAAGCTTGAGCAGAATTACCGCTCCACCAACAATATTCTTACTGCTGCCAACGCACTGATCGCCAACAATCCGCACGTCTACGAGAAGGCGCTGTGGAGTGAATACGGGCAGGGTGATCTTATCCGCGTGCTGGTGTGCAACAACGAAGAAGCCGAAGTAGAACGCATTGCTACCGAAATATTGCTGCTGGCTGCACACCGGCATTTGCGCTTCAAGGATTTCGCTGTGCTCTATCGCGGCAATCATCAGGCGCGTCTGCTCGAAATCCATTTGCAAGCACAGCAGGTGCCTTATGTGTTGACGGGCGGCACGTCATTTTTTGCGCGCGTCGAGATCAAGGATCTGATGGCTTACTTGCGTCTGCTGATCAACCCGGATGACGACAACGCGTTTCTGCGCTGCATCAATACGCCGCGCCGCAAGATCGGGCCCAGCTTGCTGGAAGCACTCGGGCATTACTCAAAGACGGCGGATGTGAGCATGTTGGCCGCGTGCAGCCATGTGGGCCTTAACCAGCATGTGGCTGACAACCAGCGCGACAAGTTACGCGAATTCGCTGCCTGGATGGATACAAAACGCGAACACATGGAGCGCGGTGACGGCATGCAGATTGTGCGTGAACTGCTCGATGACATTCACTACGACGAATGGTTGCGCCAGCAATGCGCCACCCCCGCAGCGGCTGAACGCGCGCAAGGCAATGTGCAAACCCTGCTGACCTCACTGCAAGGTAGCATGGAGAAAGCGCGCGGCAATGACGAAGACGACAGCCTGGAAACCGCGATCAATAAACTCATCCTGCGCGATCTGCTGGAACAGCAGGAACAGGAAGAAGAGAGCAACCGCGTGCAACTGATGACGCTGCACGCCGCCAAAGGGCTGGAATTCCCGATCGTGTTCATCATGGGCATGGAAGAAGAATTACTGCCACATCGCAACAGCATGGAAGGCGGCAACATTGAAGAAGAGCGCCGCCTTGCCTACGTTGGCATCACGCGCGCCAAACACTTGCTGACCTTCACGATGGCACGTCACCGCAAACAATACGGCGATGTTTCAGAAACCACCCCCAGTCGTTTTCTTGATGAGCTGCCGCAGGATTTGCTGCAGTGGGATGGCAGAAAAAGCGATCAGACCCCGGAGAAAGCCGAAGCGCGTGGCAAGGACGCGCTGGCGCGCATGAAGAGTTTGCTGGATTAAATAAAAAAGCCCCGGATCGATGGGTTATCAATCCGGGGCTGTATGCGTAAACCTGTCGAACAGCAGTAAAAGATCGTTACTTCTTGGCTGCGCTTACCAGGTAATCCACCGTGGCTTTGATGTCGTCATCGCTGCAATCTGCACAGGTGCCGCGCGGTGGCATGGCGCCATTGTTAAAGCCGTTGAGCGCGCTCTGATACAGCACATCCTTGCCTTTGGCGATGTGCGGCGCCCAAGCTTTGGCGTCGGCAAAGGTCGGCGCATTGTTCACGCCTTTGGCATGACAGGCCTGACAGAAAGTGTTGTAGACCGACTCAGGAGTCTTCGGAGCGGCAGCAGCTGCACCCGGCACTTTCATGCCCTTGGCACATTCTTCACCAAAGACGCACACCTTGCCGGGAGCTTGTAACCTTGCGTTGATTTGATCTTTGACCGCAGCACTGGCGCCGGCGGCAAGCAATACGCCCGTCAGACTCACCATAAGAATCAGGGATTTCGCCAGCAGCGATGATTTGGCATTGAACACGCGACTTTCCTCACACTTGGGGAACACAAAACGGCGCGAATTATAGGGGGAAATGCCCCCGGCCGGAACCTGAATCAGCCTGATTTGTCAGCGATTTATCGTGAAATGGATGGAGTTGCTGCCGTATTGGATGTTGGTAGGTTCGCTATCAAGTGCATAACCGACATAGACCACAAAGCTTAAGCCCGCCAGAAAGCTCCCTTGGGCCCGCAGCTTCTGGGCAATGTCGATCTGCTCCACCGCCGCCAATGGACCGCTTTTATAACTGGTCATTTGGCTCAAATCACCATTGAAAGGCACATATTGGCCGCT
>CANCGR010000497.1 GCA_947377625.1 Gammaproteobacteria bacterium
CTGGTGGGAAACAGCTGTTTCACCAGTGCCACTTCTTCATGGTTTTCAGCAAGGTGGGTTTGCAGATAGAGATCGGCGTAACTGGCCAACAGTTTTTGCGCCACCGCCAACTGTGCCGCAGTGGAAGTAACGGCAAAGCGCGGCGTCACCGCATAATGCAGACGTTGCTGCTTGTGCCATTTCTCGATCAGCATCAACGAGTCGGTGTAGGCACCCATCGGCGTATCGAGCAATTCCTTGGGGCCGTTGCGATCCATCAGCACTTTGCCAGTTATCAGGCACAGGTTGCGTTTGGCAGCTGCGGTGAACAACAGGTCAGTGGCTTGTTTGTGCGTGGTGGAAAATACCAGCGCACTGGTAGTGCCGTTAGCCAGCAACTGTTGCAGGAACAACTCTGCCACTTCCGCTGCAAGCGCTGGATCCGCCATGCGTGCTTCGGCCGGGAATGTGTAGCGATCCAGCCACTGCAGCAACTGCTCGCCATAAGAGGCGATCACATCCAGTTGGTAAGCATGCACATGCGTGTCGATAAAACCTGGCACCAGCAAACGCTTGCCCAGTGACTGGCATTGCGCCGGGCTTATGCCTTGCTGCAAGCCTTCCACCGCTGGCAGCAGCGCCACAATGCGCGCGCCTTCGATAACGAGAATGGCGTCTTCGAGATATTCCACACCAAAGCGGGGCGCGCCGACGGTGTCGCGGCAGTGCAGCATGCGGCCGCGCAAATAGTGGCGCATGGCTCAGCTGCCCCGATACGTGCTGTAGCCAAACGGACTCAGCAACAGCGGAATGTGGTAGTGGCTGTGAGTGGCACTGACGCTGAAGCAGATATCCACTTTCGGATAGAGGGTTTCCTGTTTTTGCGCGGCGTACCAACTGCCCGTGTCGAAACTGATCAGATAAATGCCGGGCGTCAGCTGCAATGCAGGCGACCACAGCTTGATGCGGCCATCGGCATCTGACACACCGCTGGCCAGCAAGCCATAGGGCTCCATGCGGTAGACAGACGCCGCCATGCCTGCGCCCGGCAAGCCGTGCTGCAGATCGAGGATATGGGAACTGAGTGTGATCATCGCCAAAGTTTCCTTTTCAATGAGTAAGCACCGCTTTTTCTTCAAACAAAGCGTTCAGGCGAATCGCCGTGATCTTGGCCTGCTCCACTTTGGCAGTGGCAAGTTCGGTGCTACGACTAGAGGTCAGCCGCTGCTGCAACAGCTCCAACATTTCCGAGGCACTTTTACCGGTAGCGCACACGATAAAAATAAAGCCGTATCGTGCCTCGTAGAGCTGGTTCAATTGCAACAGCGACTGCAAAACTGTTTCATCGGCTTTTACTACTTGCCCTTGCTCAGCATGGGCACGGGAAAATTTGTCACGCAATTTGCTGAGGTCGCCGATGCGGGCATGGCCACTGAAAGCCTCCAGCAAGTCGGCCTCACCGACGGTAGTCCAGAAGCTTTGGGCACAGCGCAGCAGCGCCACCAGGTCGGGATAAGGCCTTGCCTCCAGCATGCGCTGAGCCCAGTGATGACTGTGGCAACAGCTGATCATTTGCTGCAGCGCTTCGGCTTCGGGCATTTCGTTGAAGGCTTGCACGCGCATATCAACGCTCTCCACCAACACCGGCAGGCGCGAGCAGTTGTTTCATGTCGCGCCAGCTTTGCACGTGGTGTTGGCGCTCTTGCTGCAAGGTTTGCGTGTGCTGCAACAGTTCAGCCATGACTGACACGGCGATTTCCATTGGCAGCTTGCCTTTGAGGCCGGGCAAGCCGATGGGGCATTGCAGCAACGCGACGCTGCTTTCTGCAAAGCCGTCGCTGCGCAGCCGCGTGCGGAAACGCTGGGCCTTGGTGGCTGAACCGATCATGCCGAGAAAGCGCCAGCTGGGCGTGGTCAGCAAGTGCGATACCAATTGGTAATCCAGCTGATGATCGTGCGTCATCACCAGCATCAGCGCGTTGTCGGCGAGGTTTTCGCAAACAGCCACCGGGTCTTCTGCGTGCAACAGCTGCAAGTTGTCTGACGCCGCAAGGAACTCCAACTGTTGCGGCCGGCTGTCGACTACCGTGACGTGCAACGGTAACTGGCGGGTAATCGCAGTCAACGCAGCGCACACATGGCCGGCACCGAAAATCACTAGATGCGGCAAGCTGGCCGCGAAATATTCCAGCAACACCGTCATGCTGCCGCCACAGCACTGGCGTGCTGCCGCGCCGAGCGCAAATTGTTTGAGTTCCTGGCAATCAGTGGGTGTGGCCAGCAGCTCACGTGCGCGTGTGATGACCAGATGCTCAAGCCCGCCACCGCCTATCGAACCAACACTGGCGCTGGCCGTTACCAGCATCTTGCTGCCGCTGGCACGCGGGGTTGAGCCGCTGGTGGCGATAACAGTGGCCAGCGCATGTGCTTCGCCATTTTGCTGACAAACCAGCAATGCCTTGGTCCAGCTATTATGGGGATTGGCTTTCATCGCCGCGCCTCCTGCGCGGCAAACGCGCGTGCTTTCTGCAAGGCCCAATAAACCTGTTCAGTGGTGGCCGGTGCCTGCAGCGGTGGCAAGTAGCGATGATTCGCCACACTGCCGCACGCATCACGCAGCGCACACCACACCGCATTGGCCAGCATCAGTGGCGGCTCACCCACGGCTTTGGAACGATGAATGGTTTCCTCGCCATTCTTGCGTTGAAACAACTCCACATTGAATGCTGGCGGCAAATCGGCCGAGGTGGGAATTTTGTAATTGGCAGGACTGTTGGAAGTAATCACGCCCTGCTCATTCCAGATCATTTCTTCGGTGGTCAACCAGCCAAGGCCTTGCATAAAGCCGCCTTCGATCTGGCCGAGATCAATGACAGGATTCAGCGAAGTGCCCACATCGTGCAGGATGTCGACGCGGTCGACACGATATTCACCAGTGAGCGTGCTGACGGTGACTTCCGCACAAGCAGCGCCGTAAGCGAAATACAGAAAGGGCCGGCCCTTGCCGAGCTTGCGGTTGTAGTGGATTTTGGGCGTGCGATAAAAACCGCTGGAAAACAGCGC
>CANCGR010000498.1 GCA_947377625.1 Gammaproteobacteria bacterium
GGGCAGGACAAGAAGAGCAGTGTGCTGGCCAAGGCCGATGCGCTTGCGGCCACGTCAGAAGGCTGGCTTGAATATTCGCTGGAACTGCCGGCCGGTGTGCGGGGCCACTATCAATTGCAAATCAGTTTGCTGCCTATCAATGAAGGCAGCAATAACGAACAGCAGAACTATCTGCTCAATTTTCGCTGATCATTAAGCAGGCTGTTTACAGCGATGCCTGTATTAGCCATGGCGATCTGACATCACTCGGATTTTTTCGGGTATTTGCAAAATATTTGCAAATACCCTGAGACATTCTGCCTTTTCATTACACTTTACAGCTGCAAGTGATGGGTTTCCTGCGTGAAATCGGACTCACCGGAGAGTTGTTATAAAGAGTTATAAAGGTTCTTCAGTTAAGGAAGAGCGTGACTTGTCTCGATGGATGAGATTTATCACAGGGACGGCCCCTCCCGTACGTTGCACGGAAGGGGGCAATTTTTGAAAGCTTCCTCCTCTGTGCGTCAGGCCAGTCGGCTTGAACGCACTGCACCAGCCAATACTTCAAACAATTCCACGGTCTCATTCCAACCCATGCAGGCATCGGTAATGCTCTGGCCATAGGTCAATGGCTTGCCGCTAACCAGTTTCTGCGCGCCTGCCACCAGATGACTTTCCAGCATCAAGCCGACAATCGCCGTTGAACCCGCAGCAATCTGGCCGGCCAGGTCGCGACACACAATGGCTTGCCGTGCCGGATCTTTACCGGAGTTGGCATGACTGCAATCAACCACGATGGCAGGTTTCAACTTGGCTTTTTCCAGACGCTCGGTAGTTTCGGCAATGCTTTCAGGGTCGTAGTTGGGATGACGACTGCCACCGCGCAGGATCACGTGGCAATCCGGATTGCCTGCGGTTTGGAAAATGGCGGAATGGCCTTCCTTGGTGACTGACAGGAAATGGTGCGGGTGTGCAGCAGAACCCACTGCATCTACTGCGATCTGGATGGTGCCACCGGTGCCATTCTTGAAACCAACCGGGCACGACAAACCGGAAGCCAGTTCACGATGACACTGCGATTCAGTGGTGCGGGCGCCGATTGCCCCCCACGACACGACATCCGCAATGTATTGCGGGCTGATCAGATCAAGAAATTCCGTGCCGGACGGAATGCCGCGATCAGCCAGTTCAAGCAGCAGTTTACGTGCAAGGCGCAGGCCGTCGTTGATGCGGAAACTGTCGTCGAGGCCGGGGTCGTTGATCAGGCCTTTCCAGCCGACGGTAGTGCGCGGTTTTTCGAAATAGACGCGCATGATGATGAGCAGTTCTTTTTCGTAGTGTTTGATCTGCTCTTGCAGGCGACTGGCGTAATCGTGTGCGGCAACCGGATCGTGGATGGAGCAGGGGCCGGCGATCACCAATAGGCGCTTGTCTTCGCCGCGCAGAATTTTCTGGATCGCGGTGCGGGTGGACAGCACAGTGCTGGTGGCGGCATCCGTGATCGGGAGTTCATTGATCACTTGTTGCGGGGAGGACAGTTCTTTCATGGCTACGATGCGGGTGTCGTCGGTTGCGGCTTTCATTTTTTTGGCTCTCTTTTTGAAACTTCTTCAATGGGTTTATCGGAGGGCTTGGAGCAGGCACAGGGTTCGCGACACGCTACGAGTACGTCCCTGTAAGCTCGGCTCCGGCCATCCATGGCCTCCGACGGTCGCGAACCCTGTGCCTGCTCCAAGCCTTCGAGTGCAGTTGGAGATTCGGGTCAGGAAATCACTTTCAGTTCCAGTCCAAGTGTTTGTTCGTCAATTTCAAAATGGAGCTCGGCGTGGTTGGTATCAAGCGGCTTGAGCTCCACGCCCAGTGTTTCCTGCTGGATATAGGCGGCATGGACGCTGATTGCTGTAGCTAGCTCGGGTGAAGCGGAGTAGCTGATGCGGATACGATCAGTGACTTTGAAGCCGAGATCCTTGCGGGATTTCTGGATGCGGTTGACTACTTCGCGGGCCAGGCCTTCCTGTACGAGTTGCGGATGCAGGGTGCAATCGAGGTCGATGGAGATCAGGCGGTCGGAAATGGTGTCGGTGCCGGGCTTGGCTTCGCGGTAGACGAGGATGTCTTCATTGCTGAAAGCGATGCCGTCGATGGTGAGCGTGCCTGTTTCCTGCAGCGTGTTCAATGAGGCCGAGTCCAGTTTTTCGATCAGGCCGCGAAACTTGCCGAAGTCTTTGCCGAGGCGTTTGCCGAGCACCGGTGAGTTGGGCTTGGCGAACAGGCGGATAAAGTCTTCTTCGTTGCGGGTGTACTGCACGCTCTTCACGTTCAGCTCACTCTTGATGTAGCTCGAAAGTCGCGTGATTTCATCGAGCATGGCTTGATCGCGATGGATGACGGTGAGGCGGGCCAGCGGGGTTTTGGTTTTGATCTTGACCTGGTTACGCTTCTGGCGGCCGAGCAGCATGATGGCTTGCATGCGCGAAACAGCCGCTTCCAACGCTGTCTGGATCAACGCAGCGTTGCCATTGGGATAACGGCACAGATGCACGGACTCAGGTTGTTGTACGCCCGCGGGCGCATAAGGCAGCAACTGCTGATAGATGTGTTCGGCGAGGAATGGTGCGAACGGTGCCATCGCCAGCGTCAGTGCGTGCAGGGTTTGATACAAGGTCTGATAGGCAGCACTCTTGTCGGCTGACTCACCTTCAACCCAAAAGCGACTGCGATTGAGTCGGATGTACCAGTTGGTCAAATCTTCGATGAACTCGAACAGCGCGGGCACTACGTTGTAGAGCTTATAGGCTGCCATCTCATTGGTTACATTACTCAGCAACGATTGCAGACGTGACAGAATCCACTGATCAGTGATGTTGGTCGAGGCAGGAGCAAGATCCTGCGCACGCCATTGATCGATATCAGCGTAGGTCTGCAGGAACTTGAACGAGTTAAGCCACGGCAACAGCGCGCGGCGCACCATGTCTTTGACGCCAGCGTCGGAAAAACGCTGTTCTTCGGCTTTTACCAGACCGGAGTTGATCAGATACAAACGCAGCGCATCG
>CANCGR010000499.1 GCA_947377625.1 Gammaproteobacteria bacterium
CAGTCTGGCAGCTGCAGAAGTGGCCGTGGGTCTGGCGCTGGTGCTGCAGATGTTCCAACGCTTCAAGACACTGGATCTTGATGTCTTAAGCAAGATGAAAGGCTAGGGGAGAATACGCATGCTGGATTTACTGTGGTTGGTACCAACCATTCCCCTGATCGGATTTCTGATCCTGACCTTCACGCAAGGCAAACTGTCGGAAGTGCCGGCTGGCATTGTTGGTGCCGGTTCGATTGGCCTGGCGTTTCTGGTTGCACTGTTGGCCGGGATTGAATTCATTCATTCCGATCAGCCGTTCTTTTCACAGCATCTGTGGACGTGGATGTCGGTAGGCAGCTTCAAGGCCGGCTTCAATCTGTATCTGGACGGCGTGTCGCTGGTGATGATGTTCATCATTACCGGCATCGGCTTCCTGATTCACGTCTATGCCACGGGTTACATGCACGACGATCCAAGCTTCGCGCGTTTCTTTGCGTACATGAACTTGTTTGTTGCGGCGATGCTGATACTCGTACTTGGCGACAACTTGCTGCTGCTGTTCATGGGCTGGGAGGGCGTGGGCCTTTGCTCGTATCTGTTGATCGGCTTCTGGTACACCGATCCCTACAACGGTTATTGCGCCCGCAAAGCCTTCGTGGTGACGCGCGTCGGCGATGCGTCGATGGCAATCGGTTTGTTCCTGCTGTTTCAGAGCGTGGGGACTCTCAACATTCAGGATGCGATGCAGCTGGCACAAGCGCAGTGGCCGACCGCCGGTGGTGGTACTGGTCTGGCGACTGCAGTAACGCTGTTGTTGCTCGGTGGTGCGGTTGGTAAATCGGCGCAGTTGCCACTACAGACCTGGTTGCCGGACGCAATGGCAGGCCCGACGCCGATCTCGGCATTGATCCATGCGGCGACGATGGTGACGGCGGGCGTCTACCTGATCGCCCGTACCCATATTCTCTACATGCTCGCCCCTGATGTGCAGTACCTGGTCGGTGTGATCGGTTGCATCACGCTGTTGATGGCCGGCTTCACCGCATTGACGCAGAGCGACATCAAAAAAGTGTTGGCGTTTTCCACCGTGAGCCAGATTGGCTACATGTTCCTCGCCCTTGGTGTTGGTGCCTGGAACAGCGCGATCTTCCATCTGATGACGCATGCGTTCTTCAAGGCACTGCTGTTCCTCACCGCCGGGTCAGTAATTCTCGGCATGCACCACGAACAGAATATTTTTAAAATGGGTGGCCTGCACAAAGATTTGCCATGGTGCCATTGGTTGTTCCTGATCGGCACGGTGGCCTTGGTGGCGTTGCCATTTACGTCAGGCTATTTCTCGAAAGAAGAAATCCTCGGTGCTGCACTGGCGCATCATGAAGGGGGCTACATTCTGTGGCTGGGCGGTGTGGCCGGTGCGTTCATGACTGGTCTGTACAGCTTCCGCCTCTACTTCCTGGTGTTCTGGGGCAAGAAGACCCACGACGGCCACGAAGTCATGGGCTGGAACCTGCAGGGTCCACTGGTGCTGCTGGCTGTGCTGGCGCTGGTCGGTGGTTACATCACGATTCCGGTCGATAAAGTCTTCCCGATGGAGCACACCGAACATCCGTCGCTGATGTATCAGGCCATCATGATTGGCCTGCCGATGCTCGGCATCCTGGTAGCTTGGTTGGTGTTCGTGAAACGCATCATTGATACCGACAAACTGGCTGGCTCCGGCCTTGGCAAGGCACTACACCGTTTCTGGTTTACCCAGTGGGGCATGGACTGGCTTTATGACCGTCTGTTCGTGTTTCCGTATGTGGGCCTGGCCAAACTCAACAAGAGCGATTTCATCGATTCGATTTACAACGGCATTGCCAAACTGGTGCTGGTAATGCATGGCCTGTTCAGTGATATGCAGACCGGCCAATTGCGCTTATACGCCATCATGATGACAAGCGGCGTGGTGCTGCTCCTGCTGATGGCCATTGGAGTACTGCTATGATTCTGGTCTGGTTGATGGTGATCCTGTTTGCGGGCGGCATTGGCGCCGCACTGGCAGAGAGCAGGGGATCTGAACATCCGCGCGTGGTAGCGCTGGCTGCCATCCTGATCGACCTGTTCCTGGTCATTCTGATGCTGGTAGCGCCTGACAGTCTCGGGCTTGGCACAGCCTCTACCGTGGCGCAGCTTGGCCAGCACGGCGAGTGGCTGGTGCTGCTCAAAGCCGAGTGGATTCCACGTTTCGGTGTCAGCTTCATCTTCGGTGTCGACGGTCTCAGCTTGATGCTGGTGGCGCTCACAATTTTCCTGGGTTTGATTGCACTGGGCGCTGCTTGGGGCGAGATCCACGAACGCAGCGGCTTTTTCTATTTCAACCTGTTGTGGACTTTGGCCGGTGTCATCGGCGTATTTACCTCGCTCGACCTGTTCCTGTTCTTCTTCTTCTGGGAAGTCATGCTGATCCCGATGTATTTCATCATTGCGATCTGGGGGCACGAGAACAAGGAATATGCGGCGATGAAGTTCTTCATCTTCACGCAGGTGAGCGGTTTGCTGATGCTGCTTTCCATCCTGATGCTGGTGTATTTCCACTACAGCACCACCAACGTACTCACCTTCAATTACTTCCAGCTGCTCGGCACCAAGCTGCCTGCCAATGTTGCCACCTGGGTGATGCTGGGCTTTTTCGTCGCCTTTGCCACCAAATTGCCAGCCGTGCCTTTCCACAACTGGCTGCCGGATGCGCACTCGCAGGCACCTACTGCAGGTTCGGTAATTCTGGCCGGCATCCTGTTGAAAACAGGCGCTTACGGTTTGCTGCGTTTCACGGTGCCCTTGTTCCCGGATGAGAGCCTGCAGTTCGCTCCGATAGCGATGACACTGGGCGTGATCAGCATTCTCTACACCGCCAAAGTGGCCTTTGCGCAGAACGACATAAAACGTCTGATTGCTTACACCTCCGTCAGCCATATGGGTTTTGTATTGCTCGGCATTTACGCCTGGAACGCACAAGCGGTGCAGGGTGCCGTGATGACAATGCTGGCGCACGGCTTCAGCGC
>CANCGR010000500.1 GCA_947377625.1 Gammaproteobacteria bacterium
CGCATCAAGCAAGCGTTTGAGAAACGCCCGCCCAACAATGACAAGAGATTTCCGATCAAGGATGTCATCGCCATGCAATACGACTTCCTCGAATATGCCAATCAGCAAGGCGCCGCCATCGGGGGTGCAACCGGTGCAGGCGGAGTCGCTCCCAAGTTATTGCTGATGGTGGATCATGAACAAGTCTTCATTGATGCCGACTTCGCCGGCAAGCCTCTGTCGGCCACGCCTTATCTGGTGAAATTTGCCCGCAACAATCGCACCCCACGCGACAATCAGGTGTTACGGGCCGAAGGAATTTATTACCAAGTGTTGGCAACGCTGCTTGCGGACTTGCCCATCAGCACCATGAACACACAGCACCTGCGCATTGAAGAAAGCGCGGGCCAAGTCAGCTTGTGGTTGCCACGCTTTGATGTGGTCATTGAAGATGGCATTGCCAAACGTATCGGTGTGGAAAGTGTCTATTCAATCATCGAGGCGGGCCCTGGCAGCGCTCAAGATCACTTCGATGTTATTGAGCGTCTGTGGCGTCGTTTGTCGTTGGCAAGCAAAATGTCAAAACCGGAGTTTGTGAAAGAATATGTCGCAAGAGACTTGCTGAATATTGTGTTTGGCAATTCCGACAACCATGGACGCAACACTGCTTTTTTGAAATTGGCAGACGATGTGCGCTTTGCTCCCATCTACGACTTTGCGCCAATGAAGGCCGACCCGGAATTGGTGACACGCTTGTTTAAATGGGGAGACAACTGTGAACAAGGCGGCGATGTTGACTTTGTACGAGTAGCGGAACGACTGAGCTACTTCTGTGCTCCGGCTGAACTGCTGGAATTTTTGCAAACGCTCGCCCAAAAACTGGTCGATGTGCCGCAGCTCTTGTTGCAGCATGGTTGCCCGCAAGAAATTTTGCATTTCCCGGCCATTGGTTTTGACTTCATTGAGCAGAAACTCCAGAAAATGGGAATCTACAATGGCTAATCTTTCTATTGAACAACGCCGCGCCATTCTGACTGCAGTAAACGAACAATTAATTTCTGGTGAATTAATTTTGGGACAAGCGGTCTATAAAATACGCACTGAGTTATATGACATGTCGCAAGGTCAGTATTCACGATTGATCGGCTTGTCTGAAAAAACACTAAGGGATATAGAAAAAGGCAACACTGATCCAAAACTGTCGGTGTTGAACAAGGTATTCGCCCCTGCAGGGATGAAGATTATTGCTTACAGCAAATAATCAGGGCGCCATTGTGTCAGCGTTGTACTTAACCTTTTCCTGTCAGGGGGAGACACCAATGAAGAAAGCAATGTCTACATGGCTTGTCATGTTGGCGCTGGGCATCAGCGCAGTTCCAGCACAGGCGCATCATTCATGGCCGGTGGAAACATCCAATCTCATCACCGTGCAAGGAACAGTCACCGCGTTCAAGTGGGAGAATCCGCATCCGATGATCACGCTCAACGTAAGCACAGCGGATGGAAAGATTGAGACGTGGCAAGTCGGCGGACCAGCAATCAATCGCATGGAGGCCAAAGGATGGACCAAGGCAACGGTCAAACCTGGCGACGTGATCACCGGCACCGGCTACCAATTCAAGGATGGGCAGAAAATTATCCGGCTCGAAAAAATCACGTTCGCCGATGGCAAGGAATTAAAGCTCTACGGTAATTGATAAGGGGCCCAATGAAGGGCCCTTTATCTTTTGATACAGGAAGAACGCTTTACCTGCCTGCCGGAGCGGGTGTCTGCGGTGGCACCAACGCTGCTGCAGCCACCGAGATCAAATAAGCACGCAAGGCCACGGTGTCGTCGGCCTTGATGTAGTCCTTGAACGACGCCATGCCTTTCTCAGACAAGATGCCTTGCAGCACGATGGAGTCAAACAAAGCCTGGTTGTTCAGTGCTGGCGCGCGACGCAGATCAGGGAACGTCGAACGCGCCGCACCATTGCGGCCATGGCACAACATGCACTGCGCTTCGAACACCTGGCCGCCCTTGCTGATGATGTCGGCAGTGGCGAACTGCGGCGGCGGCGCAATGGGTCGCTCGCTGAACTCAGGCAAGTCTGGCAACACGGCCTTGCCGCCGTTTTTGAACACCAGCAAGCGCGCACCGTTCGGCGCGTAGTAGCCACCTTTTACCGGGCCACCTACGGCGACAGCAACATATTGCTCGCCATCAACTTCATAACTGATGGCGCCAGCCAGCACTGCAGTCTTGGTGCCAAAGCTCCACAAGCGTTTGCCATCGGTGGCGCGATAGGCGACCAATTCCTGCTTCGGCAAATTGCCGTGGAATACCAGGTTGCCACCGGTAGCCAGCGCACCGCTGGTGACCTGCACACCGCCAGCCGGATTGATGAACTCTTCACTGCGCCATACTTCGCGCTGAGCGACTGGGTCCCACGCAGTCAAACGACCCGTGAAACTTTGCTTGGTATCGGGATGTTCAGCCAGATACTGCTGGCGTGCATCGAACGGGCCGATCATTTGCCAATGCGTTGTCGCCGGAATGTAGACCAGCTTGGTGATCGGGCTGTAAGACATCGACTGCCACGCATGGCCACCAGCCGGGCCAGGTGCCAGATTGAACACCTTGTTGGTGAGGTTGGTGCGTGCCTCTGGCACCACGAACGGGCGGCCGGTTTCCATGTTCACACCGGTAGCCCAGTTCACATCGGTATAAGGCTTGGCCGACAACAATTGGCCCGTAGCCGCATCAAGGTGATAGAAGAAACCGTTCTTGGACGCTTGCGACACCACATGGCGGGTTTTGCCGTTGATCGGAATATCGAGCAGCATCAATTGCTGGCCGGTGTCGTAGTCCCAGGTTTCCCACGGCGTGGTCTGGTAGTGCCACGCATAGCTGCCATCTTTGGCATGCACGGCAACGATGGAAGTCATAAACAGATTGTCGCCGCCGCCGGCATCACGTTTTACTGCGTCGCCGGGTGTGCCGTTGCCGGTGCCGAAAATCACGAGGTCGTTGACCGCGTCGTAGGTAATCGCGTCCCACACCG
>CANCGR010000501.1 GCA_947377625.1 Gammaproteobacteria bacterium
GTGTCGAAGATGTCGACCAGCAAAATGGTGAGCACCACCGTGATCATCGACAGATCCAGCAAGTTGCCGATTTTCAGTTGCAGGAACACCGGTGCAATCGAGGGTGGCATAGACATCACACCGTGGAATTTGGCGAAGCCGAAGATCCAACCGATGACGGTGACAGTCAGCATGCCGATCACCACCGCGCCCATCACGCGGCGTGCTGTCAGCGCCGCAATCAACACGAAGCCGCACATCATCAACAAGGCCGGTGCTGCCGTGAAATCACCAAAGTTCACCAGTGTGGCTTTGTCGCCAATCACAATGCCGCCGTTGACGAAGGCGATAAGGCCGAGGAAAAAACCGATGCCGGCCGAGATGCCAAGCTTGAGCGAACGCGGGATCGAGTTGATCAACCACTCGCGCACCGGCAACAGGCTGAGTGCGATAAACAAGAGTCCGCCCAGAAACACCGCACCGAGAGCCTCCTGCCACGTGTGGCCCATGCCCAGCACGACTGTATAGGCGAAAAACGCGTTTTGCCCCATGCCGGGTGCCATCGCCACTGGATAATTGGCAACTATCCCCATGATCAGTGTGCCAACAGCAGCCGCGATACAGGTGGCGACAAACACCGCGCCGAAATCCATGCCGGCATCGGAAAGAATGCCGGGATTGACGACAGTGATGTAGGCCATCGCCAGAAAAGTAGTGAGTCCTGCTATCACCTCACGCTTGATGGTGGTGCCGGAGGCGCTCAGTAAAAACTTGTGTTCCAGCCATGCTTTCATGCGGCGACTCCGGAAGTCTGGATGAACTTGTTGGCAATATGGTCAATGCGCAGCAGATAAGGGCGCTTGAGGAAATCCGGCAGCCAGCACGCCAGAAACGAGTTGCGCACCAGCGTGACAATTTCTTCGGCGGTGAAAGCAGCGTCGTCGGCCAACGCCTGCAGGTTGTCGCTCAGATACGCGCGGAAATAGGCGGGGTCATCCGAGTTCACGGTGGCGAACATGCCTTTGGCCAACATCTTTCTGATTTCGTTGCCGGTGAGATCATTCACACAGAAACGGTTCGACACCGGGCACACGGTGAGGCCGATGCCGCGTTCGGCAATAAGTTCGCACAGTTCATCGCTCTCCAGTGAGTTGATGCCGTGGTCAATGCGATCCACATCAATCTTGTGCAGGCACTCGTGAATATGCTGCAAGCTGTTGTCCTGGTTGACGTCGCAGTGCATGGTCAGTTTGTAACCGGCTTTGCGTGCCTTGGCGAACACGGCAGCAAACTTGGAAGGCGGATTGCCTTTCTCGTCGGAATCAAGACCGACGCCGATGATCCATTGGCGATAGGGCAGCGAGAGTTCCAGATGCTGCATCGCCGATTCCGCACTCATGTCGCGCAGAAAGCACATGATGAGGTTGCACTTGAGGCCGAGCATCGCTGCTGCATCCAGCTGGGCACGATAAATGCCGTTGATCACGGTATCGAAGCTGATGCCGCGCGAGGTATGTGCTTGCGGATCGAAGAACGGCTCAACATAGACAATGTTCTCAGCCGCCGCTTTTTCGAAGTAAGCAAAGGCCAGATCATAGAAATCCTGCTCGGTCTGCAGCACCGCCATGCCGGCGTAATACAGTTTCAGAAACGACGGCAGATCAGTGAAATCATAAGCCGCCAACACTTCCTCAGCGGAGGCATACGGCAGGCTGATGTGGTTGCGCTCCGCCAGCGCCAGAATGTGTTCCGGTTCCAGCGTGCCTTCCAGATGCACATGCAGTTCGGCTTTGGGCAGGGCCTTGATCAACGCTTCCATGAGTCGTGCTCCTTGAAATAACGGTAGATGTAGTGGTGATTACGCATAAGCGGCCGGCAAGCGGTATTGCGCGATGCCATCGCGTTCGAGCGCATGCGCAATGCGCAGGCACAAGTCTTCGCGCCACGGCGCAGCGACGATCTGCACACCAATCGGCAGCGTGCTGCCTTGCAGCCACAGCGGCACGCTGCATACCGGCAGGCCTATCGCAGAAAACGGTTGCGTGAACAGGCCGAGGTTGGGGCGCAGTGCTTGTTCCTTGCCATTGATGGTGAGCGTCTTGGTGCCGAGCATCGGCGCCGCGCACGGTGTGCAGGGCGCGATCAGCACATCCACTTGTTGGAACACTGCCAGCATCTGCTGCAACCATTGGCGGCGCACTTGCTGGGCGCGTAGATACCACACGGCCGGAAACAGGCTGCCAGCCAGAAAGCGGTCACGCGTGTCAGGGTCGAAATCAGAGAGATCGGTGCGCAAGCGTTGATGATGCAGGTTGGAGCTTTCGGCGTTGGTGATGAGGTAAGCAGCAGCGCGACCTTCAGCAGCGCCATTGAGTGCGAGTGTGCGTTTGATGTTGAGACTCTTGCACACTGCATCCACCGCCGCTTCTGCTTCCGGAAAATGCGTGCAATCAAAATAGCCACCGGCGCGCGCCAGCTTCACATCGCCAAGACCTTGTTTCAGCAGTGGCAATACAGGATGGCTTGCCACTGGCGCACACACCGGGTCACTGCTGTCCCAGCCTTGCAGGCAGTCATAAACCAGCGCCAGTTCGCTGCTTGAGCGCGCCATCGGCCCCAGATGATCAAGGCTGTCGCAAAACGGAAAGCTGCCCGTGCGCGGCAGCCGACCGTAGCTGGGCTTCAAGCCAAACAAGCCGCACAACGACGACGGCACGCGTATCGACCCGTTGGTGTCAGAGCCCAGCGAGAACGGCACCAGGCCGGCGGCCACCGCAGTGCCGGAACCGGACGAGGAGCCACCACTCATGCGGCCGGTGTCCCACGGATTACGGCAGGCACCGTAGTGAGAATTCTCGCCGGTGAAATCGTAGGCATATTCACCCATCGCCAAACCACCCACCAGAATTGCGCCCGCTGCTTCCAGCCGCTTTATCAGCAAGGCATCGCTGTGCGCTGGCGCCGCCTTTGCGTTGATCTTGCTGCCAGCCAGCGTAGGCAGGCCGGCAATGTCATACAAATTCTTCACGGCAAATGGCACGCC
>CANCGR010000502.1 GCA_947377625.1 Gammaproteobacteria bacterium
CGAAGCGTACCATCGACAGTACGATGCCGCGCTCTTCATCCACTACGGCATAGCGGCGATCCCACAGGTTGCGGCCGAGGAAGCTGCCTTCATCAAAACCTTTCGAGGTGGAATTGAATACACCGTTGCGCACCAGGCCAGTGGTTTGCAGGCCATTCTCAAAGCGTGTGGTGTCGGGCAACAGCTCAGCCGGGTGATAAGCAGGGGTGCCGTTGGTCTGGAACGCGCGCCAGTAACTTTCTGCGGAGGCGATCAGGCGGTAGTAGGAATCACGTTCTGCTTCGCGCACGCTTAATTGCAGCGCTGGCGATACTCCTTTGGCGAGCAACACTTCCGGTCCCCACAAACCGCCAGCTTCGCCCTTGTTGGTCTTGATGGTTTCGATCTCGGTGATGGCGCCGTCTTTCACTTTCAGGCGCACGATCAACATGGTCAGCGAGCCATCGGCATTTTTGATGACTGCTTCGGCGGCGGTATCGCCCAGCCTGGTGTTGGCAATGTCCCAGCGATAGGGCACGCTGTCGGCACTGTCCCAGAAGGTAAGGGCCAGTTTGGTGGCTTGGCCGTTCTGGGTGATTTTTACATTGCTGGCTACTTTCACGCCGGTGGTGCTGTTGCTGACCAGTCCGTTGAACCAGCCATCGACGAAGCCGGCAAGACAGGCTCTGTCACAGGTGGTTTGGGCGGCGGCGCTGTGGATGGTTGTCAATGCTGCAATGCCGATACCCAGCAAGCAGGCTTTGGTTTTATTGGTGAAAAGCATGGCGGTCCCCTCGTGGTTGAGTGGGGCTGGAGTATAGCAGCAGCCTCGCGTTTTCTGGTGAAATGGCTCGCATAACAACAAGGAGATCAGAGCATGTCGGAAGTCATGATTGCAGTAGAGGCGTTCAGCAAATATTACGGGGATTTCGGCGCAGTACGTGATCTCAGTTTCAATGTGCACGCGGGCGAAGTGTTGGGTTTGGTAGGGCCGAACGGGGCCGGCAAGACCACAACACTGCGATGCGCCAGCGGCATCATTCCTGCCACTTCCGGCACCTTGAAGATTGCCGGTATCAATCTCAACGATGATGCGGTGGCCGCCAAGCGACAGCTGGCATTCTTTGCCGATGAGCCACGGCTGTTTGACCATCTCACTGTGCAGCAGCATCTCAATTTCAGTGCGCGCATCTATCAGGTTGACCAATACGAAGCGCGCGCCGCGCGCTTGCTTGAACAAATGGAGCTGACCGACAAGGCCGACCAGTTACCCGCCGAACTCTCGCGCGGCATGAAACAAAAACTGGTGATTGCCTGCGGCTTGCTGCATTCCCCCAAGGTGCTGTTCTTCGACGAGCCACTGACCGGGCTCGACCCGCTCGGCATTCGCCGCATGAAACAAACCATCAAGCGACTGGCCAGCGAAGAGGGCGCGGCCATCATTCTCAGTTCACACTTGCTGGGCTTGCTGGAAGAAGTGTGCACGCATGTGCTGATCATGCAAAAAGGCGAGAAAGTGGCGCTCGGCTCGCTCAACGATGTGGTGCAGCAATACAGCAACGGCGATAGCGGTGTGAGCCTGGAAGAAGTATTCCTGCGCGCCACTGGCGGCAGCGAGAGCTAGGCCTGTGCCCAGCTTCCTCGCGCATGCCTTGCTGTATTTGCATTTGACGCAGCTGCGTAACCGGGGGCGGTCATTCGTGCAGCATTTGCGGCAACCGCGCTATCTGGTGGGGTTGGCATTTGTGTTGGCCTATTTCGGTTTGTTGACAGTGCCGCGTTTTACGCCGGCGCGGCCGACGCCTGCGGGTATGGCGGAAGGCTTCGAGTTCATTCTCAGCGTGGGCGCCACCTTGTTGCTGGGCATGGCGTGGCTGTTGCCCAAGCAAAATCCCGGCCTGCGTTTCAGCGAGGCCGAAGTGGCGTTCCTGTTTCAGGCGCCTTTTAGCCGTCGCCAACTCATTCATTACAAACTGCTGAGCGGCATGGGGCTTGGGCTGCTCAATGCAGTATTCATGACTGCGCTGATGTCACTGCCCAACCGCAATGCCGATCTGTTGTATTTTCTGAAAATGATGCTGGGGTGGTGGTCGGCCAGCACCTTGTATGTTTTTCATGGCATGGCGGCCGCATTGCTCATGTGCAGGTTTGCTGACAAGGGTTACTGGGGACGCATGCTGGTGGGGATTGTGGTGGCAACGTTGCTGGCTGTCGGCATCGGCCTGTGGTGGCGCGGGGAACTGGGCACGCTGATGGTGCTGCTGCCAGGCCGCGTGCTGGTGCATGCGGTGTTTGCCAGTGGCCTCGACTTTGCCAGATGGGAGCTGCTGCTGGCAGTGCTGTTGGCAATGCACTACGCGTGGGTGCTGAAACTTGAAACGCCGTTTGAGGAAACTGCGATTGCCATGGCTACCTTGCGTGCAGAAATGCTGGCCCGTATGCGAGAAGGTAAATCAGTGAGAATTGCCGGCAAGTCTGCGCCCGGGCGCGAACCCTTCAAGCTGCACGCGATGATGCCGGTAGAGCTGGTGCTCATGTGGAAAAACCTGATGAAGCTGCCACCCTGGCTCAATCACCGTGTGTTCGCGGGATTCGCGTTGTTCATTACGCTTGCCATGATGGCGCTGCAACAGGCAGCAGCGGGAGAAGGGCATTATTGGGCCGAAAAAGTCTCACAAGTGGCGTTGCTGGGTCTGGGCTATGTGGTGTTGCTTGGCCCCATGATGGCGGGGTTTGACCTGCGCAGCGATCTGCTGATGGTGGATCAACTCAAAGCCTGGCCCTTGCCGGGTTGGCGCATTGTGCTGGGGAGTTTGTTGGCGCCTGTGCTGGTAATCAGTGCAATTGCATGGCTGTTGTTATTGGCGGGAGTTTTGGGATTGCGCATGGATGATCCCGACATTGCGAAGATACTGGCGCCTTCGCTGAAGGTGACAGTGGCAATGGGCGCTGCGCTGCTGCTGCCGGCACTGGTGGCGCTGGAATTGGTGCTTGGCTATGTACCGCTCTTGTACTTTCCGGCGTTCACGCC
>CANCGR010000503.1 GCA_947377625.1 Gammaproteobacteria bacterium
ATGGAGTGCATTCTGGCTACCATATATATGAGATAAATGGTCAGGAGTATGTAAGAGATAATCCAGACGAGTCGGTAACGGATAATGTTAATCGAGCTGAAATTTAGCCGATAGAGTACATGCAGCGATTGAAACTTTATGCCGACGAATTAAAAGCAAGAGTGAAGCAACCCCATTTCGCCACACCTGCTCCAATTTTAGTGAGCGTTGTGTGACTTGAGCCGGGAACAAATAGCAAAAGAGCCTTCAGTACGAAAGCTCTTTTTGTTTAATAGGGTTCTTCTATTTTTCGTTTTGTCTTGTCTAAATGTGAAGTGTAAATGGCAAGAACGAGTCGTAAGACAGGCTTCATACTTCGCAACGATGATGGGTAGGCCCCGGGAGCTTATTACCCGCATTTTCAAAATCCTTACCTATTAACGGCATTCCCAAATTATCTTTACCTTTCAGTATTGCCAAAACAGATAGAATGCCGTTAAGCCTCAATGAAATAAGGGACCGGGCAGCCGGGTTTAGTAAGGAATGGATTCATGAAGCCAATGAAGATGCGGAAGCGAAATCTTTCTGGGATGGGTTCTTTAATGTGTTCGGGATCAGCAGGCGGCGGGTGGCTACGTTTGAACAGCTTGTAAACAAGCGGGATGACCGGCATGGTTATATTGATTTGCTGTGGAAGGGCGTGCTGCTGATTGAGCATAAAAGCCGCGGGCATGACCTGGATAAGGCTTATGCCCAGGCGAAGGACTATTTTCCGGGCCTTAAAGAAAACGAGTTGCCGCGGTACATACTGGTGTGTGACTTTGCGCGGTTCCGGTTGTATGACCTGGAGGATAACTGGCAACGGGAATTCAAGCTGGCAAAACTGGCAGATAATATTCACCTGTTCGATTTCCTTTCGGGGTACAAAAGGCATGTGTTCAAGGAGCAGGACCCTGTAAATATTAAGGCTGCAGAGCTAATGGGTAAGCTGCATGACCAACTCAAGGCCATTGGGTATGGCGGACATGAGTTGGAGGTTTACCTGGTTCGGCTGCTGTTCTGCCTGTTTGCCGATGATACCAATATTTTTGAAAAGGGAATTTTTCAGGAGTATATAGAATTACATACTTCGCCTGACGGGCACGACCTGGCCACTGCGCTGGCGGGTATGTTTGAGGTACTGGACCGCCATGCCGATAACCGGTTGAAAAACCTGTCGGACACGCTGGCGGCGTTTCCGTATGTGAATGGTAAATTGTTTGCGGAGCGTTTGCCTATAGCCGCCTTTGATGCCAAAATGCGCCAGATTTTGCTGGACTGCTGTTACCTGGACTGGAGCCGGATATCGCCGGCCATTTTCGGGTCGCTGTTCCAGAGTGTGATGGATGAAAAGGCGAGGCGTAACCTGGGTGCCCACTATACGAGTGAGCAAAACATACTGAAACTGATCAAGCCCCTGTTCCTCGATGAGCTGTGGGCGGAGTTCGATAAGCTGAAGGCGGATAAAAAGCCGCTGGACGCTTTTCACCGGAAGCTATCGGAGGTGCGGATTTTAGATCCGGCATGTGGTTGCGGGAATTTCCTCATTATTGCCTACCGGGAACTGCGTCTGCTGGAAATTGACGTGCTGAAAGCAAAGTTCAAAAACCAGATAGCCACCAACATTGACCATTACATTAATGTTAACGTTGACCAGTTCTATGGCATTGAATATGAGGAGTTTCCGGCACAGATAGCGCAGGTAGCCATGTGGCTGATTGACCACCAGATGAACCAGCTGGTAAGTGAAACCTTCGGGGAGTATTTTGCCCGCTTGCCGTTGCGAAAGAGCGCCAAAATAGAACATGGCAATGCATTGCGGGTGGACTGGCAAAGCCTGATTGAGCCACCGGCACCAGACAAGGAGGAGCCGAGGTTTAATTATATTTTGGGGAACCCGCCGTTTATTGGGCAGCATTTGCAGAATGTTGAACAAAAAAAAGACATGGACCGCATGTTTACAGGAGTAAACAGCGCAGGAGTATTGGACTATGTTGCAGCCTGGTATTTAGCCGCTGCACAATATTGCAAAACCTACAATGCCAAAACATCCAACATCGAAAACTTAAGTCGCGCTGCTTTCGTAAGCACAAATTCAATTTGTCAGGGCGAACAGGTAGGTGTTCTTTGGAGTGAAATGTTTAATAAATATGACATAAAAATTCATTTTGCACATCAGACTTTTAAGTGGGGAAATGAGGCCCGGGGAAATGCAGCCGTGCATGTTGTTATAGTTGGTTTTTCAAATTACGACATCAATAAAAAGAAAATTTACGAATATGACAATATAAAGGGTGAACCACATGAAATTGAGGCAAAAAATATTGCTCCTTATTTGGTAGAGGGAAAAGATCTAGTTATCGGCACCCGGAAAAAACCAATAAATAATGTACCCCCAATGCAAAAGGGCAGCCAACCAACAGACAATGGTAACCTTTTACTTACAAATGATGAAAAGATTGAACTATTAAAAGTCGAACCGCAGGTGGAAAAATTCATTAAAAGATTAATCAGTGCAAAAGAGTTTTTGCACAACCAAAAACGGTGGTGCTTCTGGTTAGTTGATGCAGCCCCAGCTGAAATTAAACACTGCCCGCACTTGTTAAAACGGATTGACAACGTTAGAAAATTCAGGCTGGAAAGCACAAAAGCGGCAACAGTTAAATGGGCGCAATTTCCGTATCTGTTTACCGAAAACAGGCAACCCACTACCGATTATGTGCTTATTCCGAGGCATTCCTCTGAAAATCGAAAATATATTCCATTCGGATATTTTACGTCCAACGACATTGTAGCTGATAGCTGTAACTCAATTTCAAATATCTCCTTTTTTCACTTTGGTGTTATCAGTTCAATCATGCATATGGTTTGGGTGAAGTACACATGTGGAAGAATAAAAAGTGATTTTAGGTATTCAAATGACATCGTCTATAACAACTACCCCTGGCCTGAAAACCCATCGGAGAAAAATGTACAGGCGGTTGAAGCTGCTGCGCAGGCGGTGTTGGATGCCCGGCTGCAATTTCCAGATAGCAGTCTGGCTGACCTCTATGACCCAAACACCATGCCGCCGGTACTGGTAAAGGCGCATCACGCACTCGACAAGGCTGTGGATCTGTGTTACCGGCCGCAGGCGTTTCAGTCGGAGGCGAAAAGGATAGAGTTTTTGTTTGAGTTGTATGATAAATATACTGCGGGGTTGTTTGCGGGAGGGAAGAAGAAATTAAAATAATGGCTGAATGGCTTAATTGCTCAATGGCTTAATGTGTGGGGCTCGGCCTTTGGCCTCTCCCAGGGGAGGTTGGATGACGGCGGCGGGGGGCGCAGGCGTGATGTGGGAAATGAAATTTGATAAAAATAAACCTACAGGTTAATTCAATGAAAATAATTCGTATTTTTGAGGATATACCGGAAGATGAATCGCTTATATGGGAATTTATCTTTCAGGCCGACGGGATAGCTGAATATGACCGGTTAATGGAACAATGGTTCGACCCGGAATATTTAGAGCACTTTTTTGAAGATAATAAAACCTTCCTCGATACTGATTTTTGGCAACATATGTCGGTTGAAGATGCGATAATAAAAACTTTGGATGAGGCAAGTAATCTCGATGAAATGATATATGAATTGGCTTGCGGTCAGGAATGGGGTGAAAAGAAGAGCCTATATGACGTATTTGTTCCATTATATAAACAAGATGCAGAAGGTAGACATAAAGATGAATTTAAAGCAAAGCCGGACTCTCACCCTCCATTTTTGAGGCTCTATGGGTTGAGGCTAGCAGATGGTACGATTATAGTGGCTAGTGGAGGTATTAAGTTGGTCGGAAAAATGGACGAAAGCACCGAACTGGAAGAGGCAAAAAAGAAAATTGGACGGGTTAAACATTATTGTAAGGAAAACGGAATTAACTATTTAGAAGACCTGATAACTGAATAAATATGTCTGAAATACGAAAAAAATTGACGGAATTGAGTGGAGGAGAGGCTGGCAATGGCACTGAACGGATTCACTTCAGGAGGGAAAATAGTGCATGGCTTAAGAAATCGCAGGCTGTAGGCGTGCGCATATTAGCGACACTCAGAGCAAAATCAATGACCCAGGTACAATTAGCTGAATTAATGGGAGTGGCACCACCTCAAATCAATAAAATAGTAAAAGGGCGCGAAAATCTGCAACTCGATACCATTACTGCTCTTGAAAAAGCATTGGGAATTGTATTACTTGAGGTACCCAAGGAAGAAAAGAAGGTGGCCTATGAAAGGCCCCGTTGGAATCTTGACCACATAGTAACCAGTAATAAACAAATCATTTCATTGACATCGGAACTAACACTGGAATTTCAATTTGAAGATACATTTGCTAACGAACAAGAATTTATTTAACCACATGGAAAACCCGAAGGTTCCGATCAAGTTTGTATTGAAACATATCGACACGAAGCAATTTGCTGCAATTGGCCCCGAATCTGTCGTATACAATGACATGCAGAAAGAAGTCAAAATGAAGCATTCCGTAGGCTTTGGTTTTGAAGATAA
>CANCGR010000504.1 GCA_947377625.1 Gammaproteobacteria bacterium
GTAGACTATATCCACGACCAATTTTTAAAGGTTTAAATACGTAACTGATTAACTTTAAAGGTCCTGTAACTAACCATTGCAGGATTTTTTTGTACTTTGAATTGTTAAAAAAGATAGAAAACGGGGCAACGAACTAACTTGCGCCCGTATCTATTGATTACCAAACTATCAAAACCAACCCCTAGGTGACAGACGAGTACGAACTTATACGAGGTTGCATCAGCCAGGATGCCCGGTGTCAGCGCATGCTTTTTGATAAGTATGCCGGCAAAATGATGAGTGTATGCCTTCGTTACGCAAACGACACGATGGAGGCTGAAGACATGATTCAGGATGCGTTTATTAAGGTGTTCCAGTACATCGGGCAATTTAAGTTTGAAGGGGCATTTGAAGGGTGGATCCGGCGTATTGTGGTAAATACAGCGATCCGTCACCTGGAAAAGAAAAAACTGCATTTTAAGGACATTGATGACAACAGCCAGAACGCACCAAAGATCGAGGCCCAGGCTTACAATCATCTGGGTGAAGAGGACCTGATGAAGCTCATCAATCAATTACCGGACGGATATCGTTTGGTATTTAACCTTAACGTGATAGAAGGTTACAGCCATGAGGAAATAGCAGAGATGCTGAACATACAGGCAGGCACCAGCCGCAGCCAGTTAGTTAAGGCGAGGAAGATGCTTCAACAACAAATAATACAACTACAAAAAATTGCTGTATAGAATGACCGATACCCAATTTGATGATTTCTTCAATGACAAGCTCAGGGACCACCAGGCATCCGTGCCTCCCGGTCTTTGGGATAAAGTGAAGGAAACCCAGTTGGATCAATTATTCAGTGACAAATTAAAAGATGCTTCTGCCCCGGTTCCTGAAGGGCTTTGGGATAAAATAACGGATAGCCAGTTTGATGATTTTGTTGGCGGTAAATTGGCTGAACACAATGCACCGGTTCCTTCCGGCCTTTGGGACAGGATTACTGATGGACAGTTTGATAATTTTATCGGTGGAAAATTGTTTGAACATGCTGCACCCGTTCCTGCAGGCCTTTGGGATAAAGTAACTGATGGGCAATTTGATAATTTTATTGCAGGCAAATTATACGATCAATCCGCCCCTGTTCCTGCAGGCCTTTGGGATAAAGTAAATCCACAAAAAGATGAGGAACGCAGGCCAGCCTTTATTCTTTTCCGTTATCCTGCAGCCGCTTTATTGATCCTTGCTTTATTGTTAGGTGGTTCATTAGGTGGCTACCTGTTTATCCAGAATGGCAAAGGCACAAATAGTGAAATTGCACTGCCACATATTTCAACCAATACAAACACTACAAACGGTAAAGTAAATACAGATGCTTCCTCAACCCATAATAACCCGGCAGATGCCGCTGTAGTGAATGGAAATAAAGATGGCCAGCCATCTGCTGATCATTCAGGTACCGGCACTCAACCTTCCAGTTCTAATGAAAAGAAAGAACCGGGCAATGAAAAACATTTGAACAGCGAATCAGCCACACATAACGGCAATACAAGCAATGATGCCGGCGGCTTACTGAATGCAACTGTTTCTGCCTCTGCAAAAAAAGTAAAGCCTTCTCTGAAATCATCCAACAACCCATGGATCAGAAATGGTATTGAGCTGAATCCTGTTAATAACAATGGTAATTCAACAACAAAAAATAATAACGAAGAAACAACGGATAGAATCGATGTAGCAGATAATTCATTGGATTATATAGAACCCTATCACAGCAATGTACTCACCGGAGTGCCTTTTCCTACTGCACCGGGGAGGGATTATAGTATGTTCGATATGTCGGGTAAAACATTATCTACCGCTAACCATACGAATCAGTTCCGCAATATCATTATATGTCCTGCAGATAAAAAGAACCACAATACAGACTGGTTCCTGGAAGCTTATGCATCGCCGGATGTTGTTTCTAAAAAAGTAACTCCCAATACTGCATCACAGCAATACCTGTTAACCAAAGACAGTAGCGAGACCATGCAGGTGAGTTACACAGCAGGTTTGCGTTTGGTAAAACCACTTAACGATAATGTGCTGCTGAAACTGGGTGCACAATACTCTCAGATCAACCAGAAATATGTTTACAGAACCGAGAATGAAGTAAAAACCACTACGGTTGTAACGGTAAGAACCATTATCCGTGCACCGGGAGATACCGTGATCGTACATGATACCAGCACCGTTCAAACAATCGGATTTAAGAACAATACCGTTTATAACCGTTTCCGCAGCTTTGATATACCGGTAACTGTTGGATACCAGTTTGGAGATGAAGACCTGAAATTCGGTATCAATGCCGGCGTAGTTTTCAATGTATCCTCCTGGTACCAGGGTGTGATACTGGATAGCTCACTGGCAACGGTTACCCTGAACAAAACAGGAAACGGGGTATACAAAACCAATATAGGGATGGGGCTATATGCCGGGGTTAGTGTGATTAAGAAGCTGGGCGAGGATATGCATATCTTCTTTGAACCGTATTTCAGGTATAATCTGTCCAATATGACCAATACAGGGGCGGCATATAACCAGAAATTCAGTTTGGGCGGGTTATCGGTGGGTTTACGGTTGAATTTAAACAGGAAGTAAGAAGCAACATTTTATAACCGGATGGTATCTAATAAGCGATGCCACACAGAACATATATGAAACGAATTTTATTCATCACGGGTTGTTTAGGGATGCTGTTCATTACAGCATGCAAAAAAGAAGTGTCCGACAACTTCAACCTATACACAGGCAACCCCCTGAATGATACCGTGTGGACCAGAACTTTGAGTCCGGGTTATTCTGTGCATGATCTGTTTGATAACCTTACCCCTCCTTCTATTATTGATTCATTTGAAGTGAGTTCAGGTAAATCATTAAAATACGGCGACAGTCTTGAGATCTCTTTTTCAGCCGGATCCTGTGTAGGGCCGGGTAATAGTCCTGCACCACTGGGCAATGCAAGGGTTGAGATCATGCCATTGAAAAGAAAAGGTGATTTTGTGCGCGCATTCAGGCCTACCACAACCAATAACGGAAGCTTGCTGGAAACAGGTGGCGGATACTTTATTAAAGTGAGTAAGGATGATAAAGAACTCTCCATAGCCACTAATCTGACCTTTAAAGTCAAGTTCAATGATGTAGATACACCGCCGAAGGCCAATATGCAGATCTTCTATGGTAAGGAAGGATTACCGGCTCCGATCAAAGGCATTGATACTGCTTTCTACTGGATCCGTGATTTTGATACCACGGCTTTAAGTACCTGGTCTAAATTGAGTAATAACCCGTTGGTACCTTCTTATATGGGTTATGAAATGAACTCGAAAAACCTGAGATGGGTAGTTTCTGAAAGGTATATAGACAGTACGCTGCCAAAAACAAAAGTAACCGCGATCCTCTCGCCAAACTTTACCAATAAGAATACTGCTGTATTTGCTGTATTCAATAACCAGAAAACAGTGGTGAACCTGAAAGCAGATTATAATTCACGTTCATTCTTTGCCAATAATATTCCG
>CANCGR010000505.1 GCA_947377625.1 Gammaproteobacteria bacterium
CTTACTAACCGGAATTTCGATGATCCGGCTTACCGTCGATGCAACATCGGTTTTCGCGTTGCCCTGAAAGGTAAGATTGAGGGCCAGCCGCCTGAAAGTAAAAAGTGAAGTTGGCAAAAGAACCGGAGCCGAAAAAGTGAGCCGAAAACGCCCGTTGGCGTAGGACGATGAACGCCATAATTCATTGCTAATTCTACCGAATCGTTGATGTTTATTACCTTATCTCCATAAATTTGAAACATGAGGTTTAAGCGTGAGGTCATAATACTTGTGGGGACACTGATGGCGGTGCTGCTGGTGTTTTTGTGGGTTCACGTATTCCCGGGTATTGTCCCCTTGTACAGCAATTGTATTTTCTATCCCTTCCAATGGCTGCGGGGCTTGCTGTTTGGGTTTCTTCCATTTAGCCTTGGCGATCTCCTATACTATGCGGCAGCGATTTGGGCTTTAGTAACGGTAGTAAAATGGTTAAAGTTCATCATCAGTTTTAGACGGAACAAACACCGATTGGTTGTGTCATTGCTGAAAACTGGCACAACATCGCTTTGTATTTACCTGCTTTTTTTTCTGGGTTGGGGTGCCAATTATTCCAGAATTCCTTTAGGTGAAAGTTTGGGGTTGGACAGCATTGAGGTATTGCAATCAGGCGAAGGGCATGAACAAATGGCAAAAAACGAATTAATAGCCTTCGATACCTTTCTGGTCAATAAACTAAACTGTTACGCCCCGCACTTTCATGCAATGAAAATGAGTGAGCTCAATGCCAGGGCATGTCGGTACTACAATTCATACACCAATTGCAGGTTGGGGCGTTTCGGCCTGGGCATTAAACCCACCATGATGGGCTGGCTGTTGAGAGGTATAGAGCTGGAAGGCTACTATAATCCGTTTACCGGCGAAGGTCAGTTTGATAAAAAGCAGCCACCGTGCTCAATGCCTGAGCTCTTTACACACGAGATCGCACACCAGGCCGGTATAGCTGCTGAAGGCGACGCAAATCTGCTTTCTTACGCAGTATGTACCGCATCTGGCGATAGCTCTTTTTGCTATTCCGCCTACCTGAATGCCTGGCAACTGACAAACGAACGCCTTAGCGATGAAGATTCAGATCTTGCCGTAAAATTTGAGCAGCAACTAAATCCGCTTACCGTAGCACACCTCGATAGCCTGGAGCAATTGAGTAAAGAGTACAATAATCAACTTGCCCACATCTTCAATAAATTCTTCGACCAATTTCTTAAAACCCAAAGTAAGGACGATGGCCTCGATGATTATGCCACTATTGCAACCACCGCCTGGCGGCTGGAACAGAAAAGGGCAAATGGTGTGACAGGAATTATCAGGGTGCGTTGGGGAGGCAGGTTTCAATAGTAAAAACAGCGTTTGCTTTCTTAACAGGTATTACACTTTGATGATTCACTACCGATAAAAAACTCCTGATAAATTCAGTCTAATGTTACCTAAAATTGGTAACTTTATTTAAAATTCATAGTTATGGGAAAGAACACTTCCGTTTCCCTGGGAGAGCATTTTGAGCATTTCGTTGATAGCCGGATATCCATTGGAAGGTACAAGAATGCCAGCGAGGTGATTCGCGCCGGCCTTAGGCTCCTGGAAGACGAGGAAAATCGGGCATTCGCACTGAAAAATGCAATTCAGGAAGGCCTTGATAGCGGTATTGCGTTAAATTTCGATTCCGCGAAACATCTAAAAAGTCTAAAATCAGCAAGAAAGGCAAATGGCTAATTACCACTTATCCAATAAGGCTGTCGAGGACTTATCCGAAATCTGGAATTATACCTGCGATACATGGTCGGAGCAACAAGCAGATACATACTATACAACGCTCCTGAATTATTGCAAAGCATTAGCAGACCATGTGAGCTTTGGGAAGAAATACCCCGAAATAATGTCGAATTTATTAGGGTATAAAGTTGATCAGCATATCATCTTCTATAGAGAAATAGCAGAGAAAGAAATAGAGGTAATTAGAATTCTGCACAACAGAATGGATTTAAAAAGAAGATTGCTTGACTGACAACCCGTTTATCGGGAAATGAAGCCCGCAATTTGAGAAGAGGAGGCCTGCAGAGGAATACATCGGACTGGTTTGCTATAAAAGCAAAACAACTAACACTTAATGCTTGCGAAAAACTATGGAAAGGAAGTTATATGACGTCATACTTTGCGACAATAAAATCCGGACCACTGTACTTGAAAAGGCAGATCCTCCCATGGGAGTTGTATGTGGACAAATACACCTGATCGATATAACTTCGGGGTATGATTTCTTTAAAACCTATTGCTTGGAAAATGACATTGAAATAATCAATGAATATCCTGACATTAGACTTATTATTACTTCAAATCTTGCCGACATTAGGGTGTTTAGCTCCAAAGGCATCGAAATAAAAGGATTAGGGAACAATATCGAAGGGATGGATAATGAGGGGTTCGAGGTAAACATTCTGGGCGTTCCGTATCCATTTTTTGAACAAGAATTTCCTGAACACATGGTGGCCTATAATGATCAATTCAAGAATAGGTAATTCATAAAACGAGCTTTTCGGGTCTTAATTCTTGGCTAACGTGATAAGTGATATACGCTCAAAAAAACAGCTAATTTAATCCTCCTTACTTATGTTATAGATGACATGTATCCATAAAAATTAATGCTTATATATGGCCGACTATAAAGATGATACCACATCATTATTAACCACCTCGCCAACATATTTTTTACCTTCGCACCTCATCACCAACCCATAAAAAATGACCGAAACAGAAATACACCACAGAAGCCTCGAGCAGATGTATTTATCTGCCCCTATTAATACTGAAATATACAATGGGATTACAATTCACATTTCTGAAGAACGTGCTGAGTTAGGCCTTAAGATAGTTCCGAAATTCTTTCATGCAGCCAATGCCATACATGGGTCCGTTTATTTCAAGATGCTGGATGATGCCGCATTTTTTGCGGTTAATTCCATTGTCAGGAATGTGTTTGTTTATACGGTTTCATTTAATGTTCAGTTGTTGCGACTGGTTAGCTCGGGAATTGTGAGTTCGGTCGGTGAACTAAAGTTTAATTCCAGTAACCTTTTCATTGCCGATTCAGTTTTGTATGACGAAAACAATAAAGTCGTTGGTCGTGGAACCGGCAACTTTATGAAAAGTAAAATCGCTTTGACCGCAGAAATTGGGTATAAATTGTAGCGTGACAACTAGATTTCCTTTATGGCAGGAATCCAGGTGGAATGTCAGATAGGGATGCAAAAATCATTGTAAAACAAGCAAGTAATTAACATGAAAAAATCAATCACCCCCAACGA
>CANCGR010000506.1 GCA_947377625.1 Gammaproteobacteria bacterium
GTGTCTTCCACATTGCTGCTTGGTGTGAAGGTCGCGGTCCACACGATGTTGTCGCTGGTGGTCAGTGCGCTGAGAGCACCGTTGGCAGCACTCAGATCAGTCAGCGAGAAACCGTTGACGGCTTCGCTGAAGGTGATGGTCACCGTCGAGGTTTCACCGATCTTCAATGCGCTGTCGCTCAGGGTGATCATCGCCGTCGGCGCCTTGGTGTCGACCGTGTAATTGGCGGAAGCTGCGGTGGTGCCGGTGTTGCCGGCCACATCAGTGTAAGTGTTGGCCAGGCTCACAAGGTTGCTGGTGTCTTCGATGTTGCTGCTTGGTGTGAAGGTCGCCGTCCACACGATGTTGTCGCTGGTGGTCAACGCACTCAGTGTGCCGTTCTCACTACCCAGATCAGCCAACGCAAAGCCGGTGACGGCTTCGCTGAAAGTGATGGTGACAGTTGAGGTTTCACCGATCTTCAGCGCGCTGTCACTCAAGCCAATAGTGGCGGTTGGGGCTTTGGTGTCGACCGTGTAATTGGCGGAAACGGCGGTGGTGCCGGTGTTGCCGGCCACGTCGGTGTAGGTAGAAGCCAGGCTCACGATGTTGCTGGTGTCTTCGATGTTGCTGCTCGGCGTGAACGTTGCCGTCCAGTTGATGTTGTCGCTGGTGCTGAGATTGGAGAGCGTGCCGTTGTCAGACGACAGATCAGCCAGTGCAAAACCGCTCACCGCTTCACTGAAGGTGATCGTCACCGTCGCAGCTTCGCCGATCTTCAGTGCAGTGTCATCGAGCGTGATGGTGGCAGTCGGAGCTTTGGTATCGACTGCATAGTTGCTCGAGCTGGCGTCTGCGCCATTGTTGCCGGCCACGTCAGTGTAGGTGTCGGCCAACAAGGTGACATTGATGCTGGCTTCTACGTTGCTGGTTGGTGTGAACGTTGCCGTCCACACGATGTTGTTGCTGGTGCTCAAGTTGGAAAGCGTGCCGTTGTCGGCCACCAGATCCGCCAGCGAGAAGCCGGTGACGGCTTCGCTGAAGGTAATGGTCACGGTCGAGGTTTCGCCGCTTTGCAGCGCGTTGTCGCTGAGCGTGATGGTGGCAGTCGGGGCTTTGGTGTCGACGACGTAGTTGGCAGACACTGCAGCGGTGCCGGTGTTGCCGGCTACGTCAGTGTAGGTGTTGGCCAGACTGATCAGGTTGCTGGTGTCTTCCACGTTGTTGCTTGGTGTGAAGGTCGCCGTCCATACGATGTTGTCGCTGGTGGTCAACGCGCTCAGAGCGCCCTTCTCCGCCGACAAGTCGGCCAATGCAAAGCCGTCCACCGCTTCACTGAAGGTAATGGTGACGGTGGAGGTTTCACCGCGTTTCAGCGCGCTGTCACTTAAGACTATGGTGGCAGTCGGCGCTTTGGTGTCGATCACGTAGTTGGCAGACGCTGCGCTGGTGCCAGTGTTGCCCGCTACATCGGTGTAGGTGTTGGCCAGGCTGACAACATTGGTGGTGTCTTCGATGTTGGTTGACGGTGTAAATGTCGCGGTCCAGGTAATGTTGTCACTGGTGCTCAGCGCACTCAGTGTGCCGTTGTCAGCCGACAGATCCGCCAGCGTGAAGCCACTCACGGCTTCGCTGAAGGTGATCGTCACAGTCGAGGTTTCACCGCTGATCAGCGCGCTGTCACTCAAGGTGACCGTCGCCGTCGGTGCTTTGGTATCGATGGCGTAATTGGCGGAAACTGCGCTGGTGCCGGTGTTGCCCGCTACATCGGTGTAGGTATTGGCCAGGCTGACAACATTGGTGGTGTCTTCAACATTGCTGGTGGGCGTGAACGTTGCAGTCCATACCATGTTGTCGCTGGTGGTGAGGCTGCTGAGTGTGCCGTGCTCGGCCGACAGGTCGGCCAGCGAGAAGCCAGTGACGGCTTCGCTGAAGGTAATGGTCACCGTCGCGGTTTCGCCGATGTTCAGCGCAGTGTCGCTCAGGCCAATGGTGGCGGTGGGTGCCTTGGTATCAATCGTGTAGTTGGCGGAAGCTGCAGTGGTGCCGGTGTTGCCGGCCACATCAGTATAGCTAGTCGCCAGAGCGATCAGGTTGGTGGTGTCTTCGATGTTGCTGTCTGGTGTGAATGTCGCGGTCCACACGATGTTGTCGCTGGTAGTCAACGCGCTCAGCGTGCCGTTGTCAGAGGACAGGTCAGCCAATGCAAAGCCGGTGACCGCTTCGCTGAAGGTGATTGTCACTGTCGAGGTTTCGCCGATCTTCAACGCACTGTCGCTCAAGCCAATGGTGGCGGTCGGCGCTTTGGTGTCGACTGTGTAGTTGGCAGAAACTGCGGTGGTGCCGGTGTTGCCGGCCACGTCGGTATAAGTATCGGCCAGTGATACGAGGTTGCTGGTGTCTTCGACATTGGTGGTCGGTGTAAAGGTGGCCGTCCACACAATGTTGTTGCTGGTGGCAAGATTGCTCAGCGTGCCGTTGTCAGCACTCAGGTCAGCCAACGCAAAGCCGCTTACCGCTTCGCTGAAGGTGATCGTTACTGTGGAGGTTTCACCGATCTTCAACGCCGAGTCGCTCAACGCAATGGTTGCCGTCGGTGCTTTGGTGTCGACTGCATAGTTGCCGGAACTGGCATCAGTGCCGTTGTTGCCGGCAATATCCGTGTAAGTATCGGCCAGCAAGGTGACATTGATGTTGCTTTCAACACTGCTGGTGGGCGTGAAGGTCGCGGTCCACACAACGTTGTTGCTGGTAGAGAGGTTGGACAGCGTGCCGTTCTGCGCCGTCATATCAGCCAACGTGAAGCCGGTGACCGCTTCGCTGAAGGTGATCGTTACCGTTGTGGTTTCGCCGCTCTGCAGTGCGCTGTCACCTAAGACTATGGTGGCAGTCGGGGCTTTGGTGTCGATGACGTAGTTGGCAGAACTTGCCGTGGTGCCGTCGTTGCCGGCCACGTCGGTATAAGTATCCGCCAGCGATACGAGGTTGCTGGTGTCTTCTACATTGCTGCTTGGCGTAAAGGTCGCGGTCCACACGATATTGTCACTGGTGGCAAGATTGCTCAGTACGCCCTTCTCTGCCGACAGATCTGCCAATGCAAAGCCGGTGACGGCCTCGCTGAAGGTGATCGTCACCGTCGAGGTCTCGCCGATTTTCAAGGCGCTGTCACTCAAGCCAATAGTGGCCGTCGGTGCTTTGGTGTCGATTGTGTAGTTGGCCGACGTTGCCGTGCTGCCGTCGTTGCCTGCCACGTCGGTGTAAGTAGCGGCCAGCGCTATTACGTTGGTGGTGTCTTCGATATTGGTTGATGGTGTAAACGTCGCGGTCCATACAATGTTGTCACTGGTGCTCAGCGCACTCAGTGTGCCGTTGTCGCTGTTCAGATCCGCCAGTGCAAAACCACTCACCGCTTCACTGAAGGTGATGGTGACGGTTGAGGTTTCGCCGATCTTCAGTGCGCTGTCACTCAAGCTTATGGTGGCAGTCGGCGCTTTGGTGTCGATGACGTAGTTGGCCGAAGCGGCGGTGGTGCCGGCATTGCCTGCTGCATCGGTGTAGGTGCTGGCCAAGCTGATAACGTTGGTGGTGTCTTCCACGTTGCTGCCGGGCGTGAAGGTTGCCGTCCACACGATGTTGTTGCTGGTGCTCAGACTGGAGAGCGTGCCGTGCTCAGCCGTCAGATCCGCCAGCGAGAAGCCGCTGACCGCTTCGCTGAAGGTAATGGTTACCGTCGAGGTTTCACCGATTTCCAGTGCGCTGCTGCTCAGGCCAATAGTGGCGGTCGGCGCTTTGGTATCAATGACGTAATTGGCGGACGCTGCGGTGGTGCCGCTGTTGCCGGCCACGTCGGTATAAGTAGAGGCCAGCGCGATAACATTGGTGGTGTCTTCGATGTTGCTGCTTGGCGTAAAGGTGGCAGTCCACACAATGTTGTCGCTGGTGGTCAACGCACTCAGTGTGCCGTTGTCGCTGCCCAGATCAGCCAGCGCAAAGCCGCTCACGGCTTCGCTGAAGGTAATCGTCACCGTCGAGGTTTCGCCAATTTTCAGCGCGCTGTCACTCAAGGCAATAGACGCGGTGGGGGCCTTGGTATCAATCGTATAGTTGGCGGAAGCGGCGGTGGTGCCGGTATTGCCGGCCACGTCGCTGTAAGTATCTGCCAGTGCAATTACGTTGGTGGTGTCTTCAATATTCGTTGACGGTGTGAAGGTCGCCGTCCAGGTGATGTTGTCACTGGTGGTCAGCGCGCTCAGCGTGCCGTTGTCAGACGACAAATCAGCCAACGCGAAACCACTCACTGCTTCACTGAAGGTGATTGTTACAGTGGAGGTCTCACCAATCTTCAGCGCACTGTCGTCCAGCGTAATGGTCGCCGTGGGTGCTTTGGTGTCAACCACATAGTTGGCGGACGCTGCAGTAGCCCCGGTGTTGCCGGCCGTGTCGGTGTAGGTCGTGGCCAGACTGATCACGTTGCTGGTGTCTTCAATGTTGCTATCTGGCGTAAAGGTCGCGGTCCACACAATGTTGTTGCTGGTGGTCAATCCACTCAGTGTGCCGCTGCCTGCCGTCAGATCCGCCAGCGAGAAGCCGCTTACAGCTTCGCTGAAGGTAATCGTTACCGTCGAGGTCTCACCGCTGATCAGCGCACTGTCGCTCAAGCTGATGGTGGCGGTCGGCGCTTTGGTATCGACTGTGTAGTTGGCGGAAGCGGCAGTGGTGCCGGTATTGCCGGCGACGTCAGTGTAGGTGTTGGCCAGGCTGATCACATTGCTGGTGTCTTCAATGTTGCTGTCTGGCGTAAAGGTCGCTGTCCACACGATGTTGTCGCTGGTGGTCAGCGTGCTCAGTGTGCCGTTGTCGCTACCCATATCAGCCAGCGAGAAGCCATTGACGGCTTCGCTGAAGGTAATCGTTACCGTCGAGGTCTCACCGATCTTCAGCGCGCTGTCACTCAACGTAATGGTTGCAGTCGGCGCCTTGGTATCAACCACATAGTTGGCTGACGTTGCCGTGGTGCCGGTATTGCCGGCGACGTCGGTATAGGTATCCGCCAGACTCACGATGTTGCTGGCATCTTCGATATTGGTCGTCGGTGTGAAGGTCGCGGTCCACACAATGTTGTCACTGGTGGCAAGACCGCTCAGCGTGCCCTTCTCTGCTGTCAGGTCGGCCAATGCAAAACCGCTGACCGCTTCGCTGAAGGTGATGGTGATGGTGGAGGTCTCACCGATCTTCAGTGCACTGTCGCTCAAGGTAATCGTCGCAGTCGGGGCTTTGGTGTCGATTGCGTAGTTGCCGGAAGTTGCGTCGGTGCCGTTGTTGCCGGCCACGTCAGTGTAGGTATCGGCCAGCAAGGTGACATTGATGTTGCTTTCAACGCTGCTGGTAGGCGTGAACGTTGCGGTCCACACCACGTTGTTGCTGGTGGAAAGATTGCTTAGCGTGCCGTTCTGCGCCGTCAGGTCAGCCAAGGTGAAGCCGGTAACCGCTTCGCTGAAGGTGATCGTGACAGTTGTAGTTTCGCCGCTCTGCAAAGCGCTGTCGCCGAGGCTGATAGTGGCGGTTGGCGCCTTGGTATCGATAACGTAGTTGGCGGAAGCGGCAGTGGTGCCATCGTTGCCGGCGACGTCGGTATAGGTGCTGGCCAGACTGATCACATTGCTGGTGTCTTCAACGTTGCTGCTTGGCGTGAAAGTCGCCGTCCACACAATGTTGTCGCTGGTGGTCAGCGCGCTCAGCGCGCCGTTGTCAGCACTCAGGTCAGCCAGCGCAAAGCTGCTTACGGCTTCGCTGAACGTGATGGTGACTGTGGAGGTTTCACCGATTTTCAGCGCTGTGTCGCTCAAGCTGATGGTCGCGCTAGGCGCCTTGGTATCAATCACGTAGTTCGACGAGCTGGCGGTGGTGCCATCGTTGCCGGCGACGTCGGTATAGGTAGCGGCCAGGCTGACAATGTTGGTGGTGTCTTCGATGTTCACCGACGGTGTGAAGGTGGCGGTCCACACGATGTTGTCGCTGGTGGCAAGACCACTCAGTGTGCCCTTCTCGGCACTCAAATCAGCCAGCGCAAAGCCGCTGACGGCTTCGCTGAACGTGATGGTGACTGTTGAAGTTTCACCGCTCCTCAGCGCGCTGTCACTCAACGTGATCGTGGCAGTCGGGGCTTTGGTATCGATGACGTAGTTGGCGGAAACTGCGGTGCTGCCGTCGTTGCCGGCCACATCGGTGTAGGTGGTGGCCAGACTAATGACGTTGGTGGCGTCTTCGACGTTGCTGCTTGGGGTGAAGGTGGCAGTCCACACGATGTTGTTGCTGGTGCTGAGACTGGAGAGCGTGCCGTGCTCGGCCGTCAGGTCAGCCAGTGAGAAGCCGCTTACTGCTTCGCTGAAGGTGATGGTGACTGTCGCGGTTTCACCGATTTCCAGTGCGCTGTTGTCCAGCGTGATGGTGGCCGTGGGCGCCTTGGTATCAATCGTGTAGTTATCGGAAGCGGCGGTGGTGCCGGTGTTGCCGGCCACGTCAGTGTAGGTGTTGGCCAGAGCGATCACATTGCTGGCGTCTTCGATATTGGTAGTGGGAGTGAAGGT
>CANCGR010000507.1 GCA_947377625.1 Gammaproteobacteria bacterium
GATGATTTGTGTCTGCAATCAATTTTATGGCGAGATCAGTTTTTAAATTTACGAGAGCACCGAGTAACGAGACGACTAATTAGAAATTTTTTTGAATCCGAAGAAAAGTCAGCATTAAGACCTGTCAGTGAATTAAAATTTGAGACCGACGAAGTTATTTCAAAAACAATGGGTTCTGATTTTCATTTTATATTTGAAACAAATCGGTATTCTGTGCCTTGGACTTTTGCAGGCCTTACGGTCACAGTCAGAATCACTGCAAAAACAATCAAAGTTTATTATCATGAAAAATATGTGGCCGGCCATGAGCGGTCATATTTAAAAAATAAAGTTTTCACAAATCCAAAACACCAAGACGGCTTGTTATCTAAAAAACCTGGTGCTCAGAATCAGGACGGCGAAAAAATTATAGCTGTTAAAAAAATAGGGCCAGGCGTTAGTCAATATTATCAATCACTCAGAGCAAGTTCTAGATCATTAAGATTAGAAATAAATCGATTACTGGCGTTATCAACTGTTTACGGCGCTGAGAATTTAAATACTGCTTGTTTTGAATTACTCAAAGACGGAATTATTGGAATCGATAATTTAGAAAGATATTTACGTGTTGAAAATATTCAAAGAAAAAATCCTGATCCGTTAAAATTTAACCGCGAAAAATTAAATCGCGTCATTCCATCAACAAGTCTTAGTTCTTATGATGATTTTTTAAAAACAGATCAATCAATGATCAAAACAGAAGGAGACGATGATGGAAACGGATAAGGATTTTTTATTTAAAAGCTTCAAAGAGCTCAGCAAAATTTGCTAAATCAATTGGTCTAAAAATATATAAATCCAACAAGCTTACAGTTGTTGGTATCAACGGCGAAACTTTAAATGCAAACTATGCAAAAATTAATATCTCATTTAATTCCGGCAATGAAAAATTTAAGATTCTTGATTTGCCCGTCTATGTGATTGACGGAATGCTGGGTAATATAATTATTGGCCAATCGCTGTTAGAGCATTTCAATATTCGACTGAACCAAGGGAATTTAATTTTGGCTCAGCCTTGAGATTCTAAAGTCCATCAAGTGATGTCTTTACAATACGAGCACATGCTTGATATCTGGGGGTCGAACAAGGACTACTAAATAAATAGCCATTAATAATAAATAAATTACTTCCATTGGTGGCAAACGAAGCGACAATGTAATTACTCGGCAAATTATTTGTCAATGCCGCAGTTGTTCCAATGTTTTGAAATGAAGTGTTAAATTTTACAAAACTTTTAACTCCATATGTATCTCCGACTGTCAAATATATTGCTTGTCCTATAATTGACATTGATCCACCTCCGTAGCTGCTATCAAGCTCTATCGATGATAAAAGTGCTCCCGATAAATTGAAAGAAAATAATCGAGACTTTGAAAGCGTGCTCGACGAGCAAATTCCATAAAATATATTTTGATCTACAGAAATTTTAAAATCGTTTCGACCAGAATCACAGCCATATGTTGCAGGGTTAAATACAATGCTAGATATTGGAGTCGTTGGATTTGTTGTAGGCCAAGCTGAAAAATATCTAGTTCCAGCATTATCTTGCCAAATAGCATATATATTACCAGCCCCGTTTGAGGTGGCTGTGTATATTCGATAAATATTTGTCGCCGTCGCATCATAAGAAGTTACAACATCTAAATTTGTATTTAGAATATTAAAATTAATTTTATCATATTGAGTTAAGCCCGTAACGACCAAGTTCACACCGTCAAATACTATCGGACCGTCGCCCCCATAACCTATAATAGTTGGATAACCAACCAAAACTGAATTAATCAATTTAAGTCCCGCAGAATCTGCTGAAGGGTTAAACTCATTTGATGGAAATTTAAACGGTCCATCAATATTTTTATTACAGGAATAAATAAAAATAGCCGAAACAAAAATTATAATTTTTTTCACTGAAAACCCCAACCTAAAGAAATATTATAATTCGATTGGCCCTTAAGACTGCCGCTATCAGAATTATAAAATGATCCGGCTTTAATATTCAGATAACCATTTGATATCTTTATCCCTGTAGACAAATTGAAGCCGATTGAAATTTGACTGTGATTGACTGTTTTAGATTCGGCTGTTGTTTTTGTGTTGGTCAAAGTAAATGATGAAAAATTCAATTGAGCTTCTGGCTCAAGTTCAATTAAGTAACTATCACTCGCCGATGAAATCAACATTGGGAGCCCTAAATTAAACCGCATAAGTGTCTGCTGCAGTTTTGCATCTGAAAAAGTACTGGCTCCAGCGCCCATAGCACCACCAACTTTATATCTAAACATCGTTTCAATAATTTTATTTGAATAATTATAACCAAGAACAGATTTGTTGATTTCAATATCTTGAAAATTTGGAGATTCAAAAGACCAGTAGACCTCGTGCAGGCCCCCAATTTCGTTTTTAAAAACTAAAAAACTAGGATTCTCTTTTAACTCAATAGTTCCAAGATTTGTACTTTTACTGGCTCCGCAATCAAAATGTTTTTTAACTTGTTCATAGCCTCTTTTTTCAATCACCAGTGAATGATTGCCGTAAGCGCAAATTTTATTTTTTAACGGTGTTTCGCCAATAGATTTTAGCTCGCCATCAATAAACACATCAGCCTGAGATGGAACTGTATCAAGGCTTATAGTTCCGTATTTTGTTGGTAATTTGAATTCGCGATCAATTGTTTCAATTGTCAACTTATCAAGAGTCACGTCCTGATAAAGTTTTTCTGCATCGGGATGAGTGAAAATAACCTGCTTAGAAATTCCAACTTGAAATTCAATGGGATCAGTTGGCGATTTGCCAATGTCTTTACCGTTAACGTAAACCTGAGCGCCCGACGGTACAGTACGAAATACAATTTTTCCAAATTCAGGCTCAAGGATCACATTTATTTTTTTTGGATCACCCTGAGTTAACACAACAGTTTCTTCATGTTTAATAAAAGATTTATGATCCACTGTAATTTTTAATTCAATGCCCGCAGCAAATTTGCATTTAATTTTAATGGGTGATTGGCCCACGACTTCGTCATTAATATAGACCGTAGATCTTTTTTCAGAAGACTTAATCGTAAGCTCAGTATTCATTTCGTTGTCGCAATCAGAATCAGAACCTGTAACACTTAATACGGGCTCCGCCTGAATAAGTCCTGAAAGTCTTATTTTTTCGGCTTCGATAGATTTTAATGAATATTTATATAGAATGTACTTTATAAACTGTTTTGATGAACCCTCATCATTAACTTGTAAATGATCTTCAACAAATTCAAACCCAATTAAGTTAACACGTTTAGATGATTCTTCGATGCGGCTTTGTGAATTTGATTTTGAGCTTGATTCAATTAAAGTTGAATCAATTTTTAATGTTGCACCAAAGTTATCTCGAACGGCTTGCTCTCGTGCATTTTTATCAGCAGCTGAATTAGCCTCAAGATCTGTGCTGGATGGCATAGATCGCCCCACATAATATTTAAACTCTAAATCCTGCTTTGGTGTTTTTAATACCCAAGCCGGATCAGACGCAAATACAAATGAATAAGCTAATATAAAAAAGATAAAAATTGCGTTTTTTTTCATTTACTCGCTGGCTGGCATTTTGTTTGGAGTTTCAGATTTAGTAAACTGATCCCACTGGGCATCAACTTTTTTAGCAAAGTCTGCCGATAAGCCGCCTTTACCTTGTCGGGCTCTGGCTGCATCAATGATTGCAGCTTTAAATTCGGGCTCCGGCATTTGAACCAAAGCGAACACTGAAACTTTAGTAACTCGCTGTCCGTTATCTAAAGTTGTTCTGTATTTTTCCCAATATCTTTTTGCAATACGGATATTACCAGTTTTAATTTCTTTACTGGCTTCGATTCCCATAAACCGTGCTTGTGCAGCATCAACGTTATAACCTTCCTCTGCATTTTGAAATACAAAAGAAAACTTTTGCTCGATGGCTTTTGCAATGCCAGCCTTTGCATTAAGTTCTGCTGACCGAAATGCTTGCTCCGTATTTTCATCTGCATTGATGACTTGCTTACCTAAAAAATAAATCTGACCATCTGATACTTTATAAACTTCAGATTCTTTCAGCCACGGCGGAGGCTCTGACATATTATCAATGCGCGACATCACCACATCTGGCGATTCCTGAACATTTTTATCCTCTACCAACTTAGGATTTGAAGAACATGCCGACAAGACCGTTGCCACTATAAGACCTGCTATTTTTATTTTCATGATTTACTCCTTTTGTTTAAATTGTAGTTTTCATATCATCAAAAAAATTAACTATAATAATTTAAAGTTGCGCATTTTTAGGAACAGGTCCTTACTTATAAAGTAAAGACCTAATAATGAAAAAACCTCTTCCAACACAGTTAATAACCAAAAGTTTTTTTCACTTGGAGATCTATAAAATTCACTGCCAAGTATCTTCAGAAAGCCATAAAACTTACCTACAAACAAAAGAGACGTGATTGACAATACAATCCAAAATACTCCTTTGTTTTTTAAACTGATAAATACAAGCCAAGACTAAAAACAAAAGTAGGAAACCCCAAGATGGCATCGTAAAAAAATTTTCTTTCAAATAATCAAAAAACGATTCGTTGCGTCTCATGCTTTGATAAAAAATTGTAATTTCTGAGAATACAAAAGTTGCTAAAAAGTATATCGCAATTCCTATTTTCGTATGAATTGTTCTTTCTAGATTTTGATTTTCCAAGATTGACTCCTTTGCGTAAAAGTAGATTTTTGTAGTGTAATTTTTTACTAGGCTGATTTTGTCAAAAGTAAATCAGAAGAATGTTTATCAACTAATCTTAAAAATTGTTTTTTTTCCATTTTAAAGACATATTTGGCGAGAAGTGGCAGTGCGAAAAACAAAAAAATGCTTACGTAAAGAAAAAAATTAATTTTATCTTTAATCATGCCGATGGAGTCGTAGTTTTTTATCGCTTTTTTTGCATACCAATCAGCAGCTCCGGAATAAAAACTTCCCATTCCCGTCAGCGATTCCATTTGTTCCATGCTTTTCATATTTTCAGCAGCTTGCCGCTCACTCTCTAAATATTCGCTCGAAGCCAGATAAGTATTTTGATATTGAATTGTGCTATAAAAAGTAATAGCTGGAATTAAAACTGCTACAAAGTAAACTACCCACTTTAGTTTTTTTTGAAAGTAGTAGTTTCTTTTTCCGCGCTTAAACTCAGGGTAATCTGGACCGCACAAAGTCTTTAATTTATTTTCAACTAACTGTATTTTGTCTTCCAAATTATCTCCCATCAGATATTTATAAACTTCAGTTTAGGCGTTTCGCTGGCTTGATTTTATACATTCAAATTCTTCACGTCTAATACCCAAGTGCTTTCTTTTGTTTTTGACTTTCATCAGCTGCTTGCTTGTTAGAAGCCAATTGTCTTTCAGAAAGTGCTCGGCTAGATTCTTCATATGCAGAAATTAATTTTTTATATCTCGAAATATTCGATTTGCATTGGTCGGCACTCCATTTTTTATAAAAACACATTTCGTTTAAGCGTTGAAACCAAATAAGATCGCTCATTTGAGATGTAAGTTCTTGCCCGCGCAAAGGAACAGAATCGGGAAGGCTATAGCCCATCGTCTGAATGGATGCATCTGCATCTATCATCGTGGTCATTTCACTAAAAACTACACGTGACATGTCGCCATAATTATCTATTTCTAAAGCGTTAAAATATATTGAGCTATGATAATCATTGCTTCTTTGTTTATATTTACTATTTAGAAAGGATAGATATATCGATCCAAATCCGCAGGCCAAGATAAAAAATATAGTTTTCTTGCTTAATTTATTCTTTATCAAGTTTTTTACCTATTTTTCTTTCTTCGGAACCAGCTTCCGCGCTGATATTTCGTAAATCCCATTAAATGAAACACTTTCATAATCAAATAATTCATTCAAAATATTTTTCTTCTCAGTCTTCTTATCTTCTCGACCAGTCAGCAATAAGCTAAATGAAAAATTGAATTGCTCAGAGATGCGCATTACGGCTTCCATGTCTGTAACAGAACCTCCAGAGAGCCAAGCATTCAGTGTCGATGCAGAAACGCCTGCAACTTTAGCCAACTCACGTTGAGTGATTCTGTTTTCTTGAATAATTAAATTCAAATTCTTAGAAAAGATATTTTCTTTTTTTTTAGGTGTTTTCATACAGACCTTTTTCGGCAATAAACGAATTAAAAATTAAACAAATATCATTTATCGTTCGTGATTACGAAATATTGTTTTATGATTCGCTAGAATCAACTTAATGCTTTAAAGCGCGAAAAAAATAACTTCGAATTCGATATTACGAATTTAAAAACGTCAGTGCAGACTTTGCACTATTTCGAGTTCACAGAATTTAAAATTTGAAAAGACCGTCATTATACCGTCCATTAATTTTTGCGATAAAATACTGGCACAAGATCTGTATTGTAAAAGCAGTAATCGTTCGCTCGCAACATCCGTTGCACAACTCGATGCCCTCACCGGAAATAAAAATTGCGCACTTTCAATCGCCAAACGACTTAACATCAAAGGCTCTTCTAAAAGTGTTACTCTCTGTATCGCAGATTCAAATAAAACGTAAAAACAAGGTTCATCATTTTCAATTACAGTATAAATGCTTAGTGCTGCAGAATTTTCGCCAATTCTAAAGCTGTAAGTCACAGATTCGTCAGATATTTTTTTGACTTGCTCCAGATCAATTTGATGATCCAACAAATTTTTCTCGATCATGCGAATTGCAGGACAATTTAATAAGTCCGAATCGTTTTGTATTTTTAATTGCAACTTCATAAGTGACCTCCCGTAAGTGGTTTTAAACCAAATCTTTTTGGTGACATCTGAGTATCAAGAGTTTGAGCAGTCTGTTTTACTTTATGGGGCAGTCTTGTTGGATTTGAAGCCTGTCCTCAGCAAGGTCTGATTTATTGCGGTTTAATATCCGCTCAATACTTGTTTTTCCAATCAATATTTTTTTTGCTATGGCTCGAATGCTGACTCCCGATTTATGTAACTCTAAAACTCGAACAGCAACCTCAGCAGGTAATGGTTTTCTGCCACAGCGCCAACCGTTGTTTGTCTGCATCGCCAAAATCTTACGAGCCCTAAGCGCTGAACGAATACGTTCACGACAAAGTTCAGCTTCCAGAGTTGCAACAGAGGCCAGAACGCTTGCGACCATGCGGCCGGTGCTGGATGTAAAATCAAGGTTTTCACGAAGACTAATCAGGCTTACGCGATTAGTTTCAAGAAAATCTAATAAATTTAAAAAATGTTTCGTGCTCCGAGAAATACGATCAAGACCAGCAACAATCACAGCATCAAATTCTTTGTTTTTTACTTTTAGTAGCATGTTGTCTAAAGCGGGGCGCTTTTCTTTGGTTCCACTGATACCAAGATCAACGAATTCTTCGATCAATACATAGTTCTTCAAATTGCAATATTCTCGAATATTAATAAGCTGTGCTTCAGGATTTTGCCCAAGTAGTGTAGATACTCTGGCGTAACTTACAACTTTAAAAATTTTTGGATCAGTCATATACCGTCAATCATACTACTTATTACGCATACCGTCAATACAAGGTATATTGATTATTACGTATAATAATGAGCCAATGTAAATATGAAAACAAAAAGAAAATCCACAAAACCAAATAAATTAAGTCAAAAACTCGAATCGGCCTCGGATCGCAAAAAAACGTCTTTATTTCTTTCGAAGTCAGTTTGTATGAAAGCTCAGGCTAAGTTACAAAAGTCAGGGCATAAAATATCAATGTCACTTTTAGTTGAAGAATTACTGAACGGCTATATCGATGGAGAAATCACTTAATATTTTTGAAATTTGCAACAAACACAAATACCCTGCATTTCAAATTATTTTTTTTGAAATCAGGGCCAGTCATATGACAGCTTAAATTGATTTAAACAATAAAAGCTTACGTGGTGCTACGTATTCTAAACAGCAAACATAAATAAAAACCATAGCGCTCTTATTCATTCAGACAAAATCAAACCGAATCAGTGGACGTTGTCTTTACCTACTATTGCCTTCATCGGACCTTTCACAGGTCTCGACTCATCAGGGAGTCGCTGGTAGCTTGCTCGCTCCTTAAAGATTGCTGCTAAGTCGGAGCACGAAAAACAAAAACGCCCCTAATCTTCAATTAAAATAGTTCTGAGCTGTTTTGGATATTTTAAATCAATGAATTCGTGAATGGTCACAATTGATCGTGATTCATCGATTAGCCAAGTTATTAAAAATCGTCCTTCATAGACTGAAAAATTTCTTAAACCAGAAATACTGTCAGGCCTGCCCATGTGTGGCGTAGTTTTTAAATGATTTTTTAAGTTATTAACTTCAAATTCAAGCTCCGCAAATTTTCGATCCGCAAGTTCCATTGAATATTCTAAGTTATGGGTATAAAGCCAAGTTGCACACTCTTCTAATGCGGCCAGAAAATGATCTGACTCAAGAACCTCATAAAGCATTAACCAACAGCTTTCTTTTTACCCGCAGAAATTGCACGCGCTTTAGCATTTGCAAACGCTATTGATGTTGATGTCTCGCTAGCTATTTTTGCTCGCCCTTGAGCTGAGTCAATTAAACTCTTGGTCAATCCTTCAAATCTTGCAAGCTCAAGCTGCATTTTTTCAAATTGTTCAGAATTAACCAAGACAAATGATTCACCAGATTTTCGGGTAATTTTAATGGGCTCTGATTCAGCGATATCCATCCATTCTTTTAAATTTGAACGAAATTCTTGAGCATTTGTTTTGTCCATAGCGACCTCCGATTCAGTCTTTTTATACTGTACGCTAAACAGTACCGTTTGTACAGTTTAAAAGTATAGAGGGAGCCAAAGGTGGTACTTACTTTAAAGATTTTTAATTGCAGACATCTTTAAACTGAGAATCCAGCAGAAATTATCTGCTCTTCAATTGAAGATTTATAAATCGAAGTACATTGAAAATATTTTTCATGTCAGAAGATGGGTGCAAAATTTAAAAATCTACAGCGATTACAGCGATTTTTAGTGAATGGTGGTAACTGTTTGTGCACAATAGTGAACGTCATGACTGCTCTTTGTTTGTTATATTTGTTTATAGACAATTTACACAGTCTACGTTACAAATTTTCTAGTCCTATAAGGACGACCAATTTGATCACCTTTAATTTTAATTATCATATTAATACAGTCAAAATGATTCATTCAAAACCCAGACTATCTATTTTCTAAATAAAGCTTCAAAATTATAAAGACTTTTAATTTGGAGGTTTCTTGAAAAATTTTATTTTATTACCATTTGTTTTTGTTTTATTTTTTGGATGTTCAAAAAAAGATGGAACGGCCCCTACTGATGCAACAACAACAACGCCATCGACTCCAGCAACATCACCACTGAATGCTGCGCTGATCGCAGGTACTCATTTTGCCACTTGCGCAGCTGTCAGCGGTGGAACTTACGGAACAACTGTTGATGGAATGTCGATTTTAAAAAGCATTACACTGAATACAAATTTAACTTATTCAGTCACCTTGTATTTATTTACAGGAACAGTTTGCCAAGCTGGCGGAACACAAATATTTGCCTACAATCAATCTGGCAGTTATTCAATTAACACGACGGTTGCCACGTCTCCGGCAGGTGCGACTCAACTGACTTATACGTC
>CANCGR010000508.1 GCA_947377625.1 Gammaproteobacteria bacterium
TATCCTATATTAGGGTTACTGACAATCTTTCCTTCACTGTCCTTACCGTCTAAGAACCATAATTTACAACCTGGCAAAACTTGGAGTATGAATTGATGCAACTCTTGCATTTCGCCGCGTTTTGGCTCAGGTTGACTGTTTATATAGTCCTGGGTCTGTTCTTGTACGCTCATATAAAATACAAATTAATTGTTACTGATTCTTAGCCATCAAACCATCCTGATGCACATCTTTCAAAAAGAGGATTCTTTCTTACGAAAGTAAATATCCAAACCTATCTCCACTGGTATTTTTACCAGTTTCCCCGCCTCAACTTTTGGTTGCCACTGTGACTATGTAAAGGTCTGCGGGAAGACAATATTGTCAATTGATTTCCTTGTTAGCAGGCATACTAAATACACGCACATTCAGGCCGGGAAAAAAGACAACCGAAAATACCAATCAAGACGCTGGTAAGCTGGAGTAAATTTTTCATTTTTAATAGATCTATTCCAAATATAGCTACAAGTGGCGACTTTATGTAACCCACTGGAGCCAGCGTTCACCGAAGCGCCATAGAGCCTCCCAGTTAAACTACTCTCCCATTCACCCTCTACTTCCTCACCTTAAACGCCCCATTACTAATCACTATACCCGAAAGTGTTGTGAAATGAAATGTGCCGGAAATGTAGGCTGTATCTATAGAGGTGATAACCACCTGCCCTGCGGTGTTCACGTCCGGTGCCCCGCTGGGCACCCATTCTATAAAATTGTGGTTAACGCCAATTGCAGTATCAAAACTATATGTTCCAGCCACACCACTCCAGGGGCGGAAAATAATAAGCAGATACGGGAAGGGAGCGTGTAATGTATCTGTTCCGCCAAAACCCCTGATGCAAAATGAGCTGTCAGTTCCACGTTGTACGCTCACAAAGTTGGCATTAAACGAATCTGTACCCACAACAGCACTCATAAAGGGTGATGAAGTAGTGGTAGTTGTTGTTTTCTTTATTGTCTTTGTGCATGATGAAACAAAAAAAACAAAAACGGTAAGCAGAATGAGGGTGTTTTTCATAATCTGGTCTATTTGTTTTTATAAAAATACAACGCTTCCGGATTTTACAAGTCACGCAATGTAGGATACAAAAATAATTCAAAAAATGCGCATATTAATACCCTCCTGCAAACTGGCGCAAGCGTTCAGTTAAGCGCGCCAGAACTTCCACAAACAAATGAATATAGCCTCCACAATCTACCTCACAAACAACGCCCCCGCCTTCAACACTTGCTCATACACCGGGCAGTCAGCCGAATGTGCACCCGGCAGATACCCGGTACTCATTAAAAACTCATTGACGATCTCGCCGCCCGTGAAACGGAATGTCTTCTTGAACAGCTTTACCCATTCTTCCTTTGTCTTCGGGTGATGGTGTTCCAGCCATTTTTCAAATGAGCCAAATTCCATTTGCAGCACCAGGATGGTTCTGGCATTCTCAATAGCTGCATTTATCTTCAAACGGTTTCTGATAATACCCGCATTGCTCATCAAACGCGCCCGGTCCTCCTCGGTGTAGGCGGCTATTTTTTGCACGTCGAAATTATGGTATGCCGCCCTGAAGGTCGCTTCCTTCTTTAAAATGGTCTCCCAGCTCAGCCCCGCCTGATTGATCTCCATGATCAACCTACCAAAAAGTTCATTGTCATCATGAATAGGGAATCCATAATGATTGTCGTGGTAATTGCCATGCAATTCCCTTTTATCACCTGACATAAGTGGTATATAACTACAGTAAGACATAGCTGGTTCGCTTTTGATTAATTAGTCTTGCAAAAGTATGGGTTCATTTTCGTTAGAGCTTATCAAAAGGATGCGCAATGGACAATATCTACCCCGACAGTAGTCCCTTTGCGGCTTTGCCCCTCAAACCTTGAACCAAACTAAAATAAACCAAGCACCGCGCCTTTGGATCTTTGCGCGAAACTTAAATTGCATATATAGCAGTGCACTAAAACTACTGTGACGATGAATATTCATCAAGCAACTGCCGCTCAGCCTTGGTTAGGCTATTAATCCCTTTTCGGTGAATCTTATCCAGTATCGCATCTACCTCATCCTGCTTCATTTTTTTGGCAATATTATATCTGTCCTCGAGCGTTGCATTATGGTGTTGCTTGTAGTAAAAATTATCAATAAAAAGCACGTACGGCCGCTTAACAATCAGATAAATAAATGCCATCGCCGGCGCACTCACGATAATAATGGTAATAAAATTGTTGGTGATCGCTGTCGGTTCAAAAATCAAGGCCACATACATGCCTACCAGTGCCCCACCCAGATGTGCTTCGTGCCCGATGTTATCAAATTTCGACTTGATACCATAGATAGAATACAGTACATACAATACGCCAAAAAGCCACCCTGGCATAGATATAGGTAGTAGGAACAAACCGACAAAAAAACCGGGAAATATCGCTATCGAGGCAAAAATAACACCACATATTGCCCCGGAGGCCCCAACCGAACTATAGTCGTCGTGGTTTCGATGAATAAACAAAGCAAGCATTTTACCGCCTATCATTCCTGCAAAATAAATCGCCAGGAACGGGAATGTCCCCAATGCCATTTCAAGCAGACTCCCAAAAAAGTACAGCGAGACCATGTTCAAAATGAGGTGCATCCAACTAATATGCAAAAACCCCGAAGAGATAAGGCGGTAGTACTGCTTCCCTTTCAAAACTTCATCGACCCTGAACAAAAATCGCTCAAAAAACGATTCGTTTTTTAGCCCTTTAAAAGAAACCAGGCAGTTGATAACTATAAGAGATAGTGTAATGATCGCTGTGGGCTGCATATACCTTTCAATAAGATAGCAAGATAAAACAATAAATCCTACATTGTTGGCAGCAAGAACTAAAAATTACGCTAATTCCGCTAGCCCCCTGTGCCCAATTTTTTGGCAGGACTCGGCTGCATGGAATAGGTATCAATTCACAAACTCGCCCACGGCGGGGCGTGTGTAATTGCCACTCGTCCGCGTTTGCAACGCGGATGCTAGGGAATGGCGTTTGCAACGCCCGTTCACAACAAAAAAGACAACCACCAACTCTGCTACTTAAAATACACCAACATAAAACTTTGTCATTTCGACGCAGGAGAAATCTCTACAAGACGTTCTTGCCGTCAACCAAAATTCTACGCTCGTTCAACTTTGAAAAGGTATCGGCACGGCAGGGCTTTTGCAAAGCCCGTTCTGCATAGGCGCCCTCTGCGTAACCCTTAGCGTACTCTGGGTGAAACTTCACCCACCCGCAAAACACAAAACAGGCCACCCACCGGGCAGCCTGCTTTGTAAAAAACACTCAATATCGGTTAGTCAATTTTAATAAACTTATCCGCTTTGATCAGTACATTTTCCTGAGTGTAGATCATGATCATGTACATGCCATTGGCACAGTTGCTGATATCGATGCTCGTGGCATCATCCTTGCGGATCAGCACCTTGCCATCGGCTGTCATTACTGCTACATTTACCTTTATCGGGGCCTCAATGATCACGGTCGATGTAGCCGGATTAGGATACATCCTGATGTTCATTGTGGTTGGATCCGGTACATTATTCGTAGTGCCTCCGCCGGATACTGTATAACCTGCTGACATTGCACTGCAGCTATTACCATCTGTAACTCGAACTGTGTATACACCAGCTGAACTATAGTTGTAAGTACTGCTGGTTGCACCTGCAATAGCGACACCATTGAGGTACCACTGGTAGCTCGCAAATGATCCTGTTGTAAGTGTATGTGTGCCTACAGGGGTAATAACTGGGTGCGGTGCTGCCAGAACGCTAACTGATGCCAGCGTATCGGTAGCACATCCGTTCGTGATGATGGCTGTGTAGGCACCTGCCGCTGTAGCCGTGTAGGTTACATTGGTAGCACCAGCCTGAAGTATGCCGTTCTTATACCACTGGTATGCAAGGCCGGTTGCCGTTGTTACAATGCTCAGTGTCACCGGAGAACCACCGCACAATGTTGCTGAACCCGGTGTGATGTGGGCTGCCGGTAATGTACCGCCAATGGTCATTGCAAAAGTTGCTGTTGCTATACAGCCGCCTGTACCTGTTACGGTATAGCTGATGGTTGCACTGCCAATTGCAACGCCAGTTACTGCTCCTGTTGAGCTGATCGCAGCAACTGCACTGTTAGAACTGTTCCACATGCCGCCTGTCACACTTTCAGTGAGGGTCGTTGTCGCACCCGGACAAAGGGCCGATAAACCGCTGATAGCACCTGCTGAAGGCATTGCGTTAACTGTAAAGGTGGTCGTTGCTTCGGTCGATCCGCATGCGCCGCTTACGGAGTAAGTAATGGTCGCAGTTCCTGGTGCTACTCCGGTTACAACACCTGTGGTGCTGACTGAAGCTATTGAGCTGTTAGAGCTGCTCCATGAACCACCTGCTGTCACATCTGCCAGGGTGGAGTTTGAACCCGCACAAACGGTTGTTGTTCCTGTTATGGCGGCTACTGCTGTTCCTGTCCCTACCGTCATTGCCTGTGTCGCTGTAACTGATCCGCAGCTATTGGAAACAGTATAAGAGATAGTCACACTGCCTGTTGCCACGCCGGTTACTACTCCCGATGCATCAACTGTTGCGATTGTTGTCGCTGAACTGCTCCATGTACCGCCTGCAGTGGCATCTGAAAGAGTTGCCGTACCGCCTGCGCAAACTGTTGCAGGACCACCGATGGCTGCTACTGTTGGGGTTGCTGCTACTGTATCCATTTGCGATACTGTAGTGCTGCAGGTAAACACATTGGTTACTGTATACCCTATTGTTGTAGTTCCTGTAGTTACTGCTGTCAAAACACCCGATGCATCGATAGTCGCTACCGATGTGTTCGAACTGCTCCAGGTACCGCCTGTGGTGGCATCTGTAAGTGTGGTTGTTCCAGTTCCGCAAATGCTGGTCAGACCTGTGATCGCGCTTACGATTGGTGACGGATTAACCAGTACACCTACTGTTGCAGATGCACTGCATCCTGTGCCCGAACTTACTGTATAAGATATAGTCGCAGTGCCAGAACCTACTCCTGTTACAACGCCTGTGCTGCTGATAGTAGCTACTGCTGTATTGCTGCTAGTCCAGGTGCCTCCTGTAGTAGCGTCTGCCAGGGTCATATTAGCACCTTCACAAACTGTGGTAGTTGCCCCTGTTATAGTACCTGCGGATGGGGCTGCTGCTACAGTATCATTGATGATCGCTGATGTACTGCAACCATAAACATTAGCAACTGTATAAGCTATTGCGGCTATACCTGCACCTGTACCCGTTGCCGCACCTGTTGATGGATCAATGGTCATCACTGCGGTATTGGAACTGCTCCAGGTTCCGCCTGTTGTGGCATCTGTGAACGTAGTTGAAGTACCGGAACACATAGAGGTTGGTCCTGCTATTGCGGCTACTGTTGGAAGCGGGTTAATATTAACGGCTACCGTTGCCGTAGCTGTTCCGCAGCTTCCTGTAACTGTGTAAGAAATAGTAGCTGAACCTGCTGATACGCCGATCACATTACCTGATGCATCAACTGTTGCTACTGCTGTATTTGAGCTGGCCCAGGTACCGCCGGTTACTGCATCGGTCATGGCAACTGATGCTCCTGCGCACAATGTGGTAGTTGCTGCGCTGATCGAACCTGCTGTTGCTCCTGGTGTTACTGTCATTGTCGCTGTTGTGCTTGTTGAGCCGCAGCTGTTACTTACTGTGTAAGAAATTGTTGCTGAACCTGTCGCTACACCTGTTACCACACCCGTTGCATCTATAGTCGCTATGGTAATATCAGAGCTACTCCAGGTACCGCCTGTTGTGGCATCTGCCAGTGTGGTAGTTGCTCCTGCACAAACTGATGATGAACCTGTTATCGTGCCTGCTGTTGCAGGTACGGTGGTTACATTGATCGTTGTTGTTGAAGTAGATGAACCGCAGCTGTTGCTTACAGTATAGGTTATAGTTGCCGAACCTGCAGCTACACCTGTTGCTACGCCTGAACTGTTTATTGTGGCAATAGCCGTGCTTGAACTGCTCCAACTACCTGTGCC
>CANCGR010000509.1 GCA_947377625.1 Gammaproteobacteria bacterium
AACGAGTCGCTCCAACTAAAAATTGTATGAATGGTGCGACAAGTTGTCCCAAATATCGTCTGGATGAACCAAAAAAATATACAATAAAAAAGCTCCCCATGAAAACCGTTCGCATAACTATATGACAAGCTTAGATAATTGAGCTAACATCCGAACTCCCAAATCGACCTAACAACGCATACCATTCCATGACCTTTACCAAAATCGATCACGGGCGCTTTAGCGCTGACGAATACCTCAAGCTCTACGAAACCACCAAAGTCGAACAACCATCCAGTGGAAAAAAGTGGACCGAAGACCAAGTCTACGGCAACCGCCTCGACGCGCACTTTAAATCCCGAGGACTGATTCTTATTGGACAAGGCCGCGCCATGATCGCCTCCGCATCGCGAGGCTGGACTCGCGGCTCCTTGTTCGATCGCTCGATGGCAACCGCCACCGCCGACGGCTTGCGCTGCGCCCTGGCCATGGTCGAAGCCGAGCGCATGGAGGCCGGCTCGACCTCCTCGGTGGCCCTCGGCGACATCGCTTGGCAGCTCCCTTTGGCCATCAACCACATCGACATCGAAGAACTTTCCTCCGGCTCATGGCGCTCTCGCTTGAACAAGACGCTGGGCATCGAAGATATGGATTCGCGAGAGGCCGAGAAGAAAGAAAAAGAACCTGCCAAGGACGACACGGCCGCAAAGCTTCGCGAAGAGTTAAAATCTACGCTTGAAAGCGAAGTGCGCGCTTTGGAGCGCGGCGATTTTAGCGCCTTTTGGGACGAGGGCGACGCGCGACATAAAGGAGCCGCATGGGCGCAGTGGATCCAAGCCCAAGGCCTCGACTGGCTCGAAGCTAAAATCGCCGACACCATCGCCGCCTTCGAAGCGCTCGAAGAAGCCGGCCTGGTCAAGCCGCGCGATTGCATCGCCCAAAACGTCGCATGGCTTTCCGAACAAGCCAAAGCCTCAGCCGACTCCACCGCGCTTGCCGCCCGAGTCATCGCGCAATTCGAAGGAACTAATTTCGCCTACGCGGGATTCAATTGGCTGCTCGGCGCCCACGGGCGCAACCAGGAAGACAATGCCGCGGTCATGTCCAACCTCGGGCGCGCATGGGGATTCGATCCGCAGCTTATCGAAGAATGTTTTAGCCGTGCTAGCCCATGGTGCAAGATCGGAGTCTTCAAGCCCGTCTCCAAGCACGAGTCGGTCGCTTACCCCGCGGGGTTTTACAGCCGGCAGTGGTCGCGCGAAAACGCCGACGACTTCAAATCGCGCGCACTTGGCCCGGCTGCTGTCCAGTGCGCCCGCGACCACTCGACCAAAGCAGAACTCTTGGCCTACTTCTACGACGCGTTCGCCGAAAGCTCTCCGCTGACGGTCGATGACTGGACGCATGTGAGCGCCGAAGTCTCCGACATCGTCAAGGCGCTCAAAAACAAGCCCGTCAAAATACTCCTGTGGGGCGATCCTGGCGCTGGAAAATCGTCTCTTGCCATGGCTCTTGCCAAAGCTGCTGGGATGACAGCGATCTCTCCGTCCGAGGTCTCCAAGTTGGATGCCAAAAATGGCGGAAACGACCAAGGGATGCTTAGGCTTTGGAGCGTGGAAGCCGCGCAAAAACTCGCGGCCGCCGTGGGAGCCCCCCTTTTGGTGGTCGACGAATGCGAACCGATCCTGTCCGAAGAAAAACGCAAGATGGATATCGCCAAATTCTTGGAGACGCCCGGCTCGGCTCAAATTTGGATCGCCAACAGCCTCTCGGGCGCGCACGAGGCCTTCATCCGGCGATTCGATTTCGTGTTGAAGCTTCCCGCGATGCCGCTCGATAGCCGATTGGCGCTCGCGCACAGACTCTTCGGCCCCGGAGAGCTTGCCGAACGGCTCGCGCGATCCATGAAGAGCCCCGCGGAGCTCGCCGCCGCATCCTCGTGGTGCGAAGCGGCAGGCGAAGCATCGTGGGCCGTCGTGTCGCGCCGCGTCGCCGGGCACCAAGCCGCCCTCAACGCGGCGAAAGCCAAAGGCGACGAATCTTCCCAGGAAGCCTTTACCGTAACGCCCGCAGGTCACGGCGGAATGAATCTCTCCGACTTTGCCGGAAACCCACGCCTCTCGGCTGAAATCGAGCGGATCGCCGGCTTCTTCTCTGAGCCCGCCCGCTTTGCCAAACTCGGAGCGAAAATCCCCAAAGGCTACTTGCTGTCCGGCCCTCCGGGTAGCGGGAAAACATGGTTCGTGCGCGTTCTCGCATCGGTAGCGGGCGTTCCCATGGTCATCGCCAATGGAGCTATGCTTGCCAAGAGCCCCGAGAAATTTGCCGAAATGTTCGCCGAAGCGCGCAAACGAGCTCCGTGTCTGGTCTTCGTCGACGAATTCGATGTCTGCGCCGGACATGCAAAAATCGCCGGGAAAATGGATCTTGAGCGCCAAAAGGTCCTCAATCGCCTCTTGGGCGAACTCGACGGCTTCGACCCCCTCGAGGGCGTGCTCTTTTTAGGCGCTACCCACAACGGCAGCGAAATCGATCCAGCCGTTCGGCGCAGCGGGCGCATGTCGGGCCACTTGGCGTTTGGGCACCCGGACAAAAGCGCCCGAGTGGAAGTCTGGCGCCTATGCCTGGCAGGCACACCTTGCGACGCGCTCGACTTCGACAAGCTGTCGGAATCCACGCGCGGTTTTTCGAATGCGGAAATCGTCGAAGCGGCAAACCGCGCCAAGCTCGGCGCTGCCATGGATGGCAAAGATCGCATCGGCATGCGCGAAATCCTCGCGGCCAGCGACGCGGTCTATTGGGGCGACCCAGGCGATCCGCACGCAAGCGAAGATGAGCGTTGGCGCACATGCGTCCATGAATCGGGGCACGCGCTGGTGGCTCTGCGCGTGGGCCATATCGCCGAGCGCATGACCGCGCGTCCACGCGACGGCTATTCGGGAGCCGCGCAGATTCACCGCGACGAGGGGCTCGATAGCCTCGATTCGGTCGGAACCAAACACCAGATTTCAATCTTGCTCGGCGGGTATGCCGCCGAGAAAGGCGTATTTGGCCGCCCCGCGAACGGGGCCTCATCCGACCTCTCGCGAGCTCGAAGCTTATGCGCGAAATCGATGCTCGACTGGGCGCTCGATGGATCGCCCAAAGGCTATCTCGAAGGAATGGGGGGCCCGGCCTTGTCACAATCGGCTCTCTCCGCCTTCGAATCCTCCTCGACAGAGCGACTTGCCGAGTGCCTGGGCGTGGCAGAAACGATCCTCGCCGATGAGCGTGAGGCCCTTTTGCGCCTGTCAACAATGCTCATGGAGCGCAAGGAACTTACGCGAGACGAAATTTTAGAGGCGGTAGATCGAAAGGACGCATGATTCATCATACGTAGCCATGACAGCGAATAAAAAGCCCGCAGTTCCAATGTGGGCTTTTTTACACGCGCAATACGTAGCGGTGCCAGAATTGTTATCTTTTTTCAACTCATTGATTGCGCGTTGAAGAGCTTCCGCTTTTTGAGCTTCATGCATGGCGCAAGTCGCGCCGAATCCGGCGCATTGGGGATAGGCGCGCTCAGCAGCCGAACCAATGGCCACCGAACCTGCAACCATCGACAAAAAAACTGAAATCAAAGCCAGCCATGCATGCTTGAATTGCGAACGATCAAATAATTCCGGCGCTGACGAACTCCGGGACAATCCTTTGCCAGTCGACCACGCCGCCATTCTGAAAAAGAACAAAACCATGTGAAGCAACATGAAC
>CANCGR010000510.1 GCA_947377625.1 Gammaproteobacteria bacterium
CCCCTTCCCAACCTTTTCCCGTCAAAGAGCCTCTATAGTAGTATAACCGTTTCCTAGCGAAACTAAATCAACTCACTATGAACAAGCTACTGACCTTCTTCTTGCTGTTAGCGTATGGGACTACGCAAGCACAGAATCCCCAACTCAAAGTAAACGGACCCGACGCAGCCCTTGTGCGTCTAAGCCAATTAAAAGTAGACGTCAAAGTAGTGGGCAACATCGCCTATACTACTTCCGAAATGCACTTCTTTAACGGTACTTCGCGCCAAATGGAAGCCGAACTCTTATTTCCCTTACCCGATGGGGTTTCGGTATCCCGCTATGCGATTGATATTAATGGCCAAATGCGGGAGGCTGTGCCCGTGAACAAGAACAAAGGCAAGCAGGTCTTTGAAGCGGTAGAACACCGCCGAGTGGACCCAGGCCTACTAGAGAAGGTTGAAGGCAACAACTTCAGAACGCGCATCTATCCCTTACTCCCAGGCAAGGAACGCATCGTGATTATTGGGTACCAACAGGAACTCAACGCACTAGATGCAACGCATTTAGGGTACCAAATGCTGAGTAAAGTGGACCAAGAATTGGATAGTTTCCAACTCAATGTAGCCATCATAGGGACCACAACAACGCCTACCGTAACTACCGAGGACGGCGTGCTAGCATTAGAGCATTTCAATCAAACCTACCAAGCAAGCATCCAAAAGAACCACTATAAACCGCAAGACAAACTGATGATCGCCATTCCAATTCAAGAAGCGATTCCGTCGGTAGTGGTGCAAACCGTAAACAACCAAAACTATTTCTACAGCCACCTGCTACTAGACGGCGCCCAAGTGCACAAGAAAAACCCAAACAGTATCGGACTCCTTTGGGATGCTTCCCTCAGCTGCCGCAACCGCGACCTGAAAAAGGAATTGGCCTTGCTGGATGCCTATTTCAAAAGCTTAAATAGTGTGGAAGTTACTTTGTATGTGACGGGCTATACCTTTGAAAAGAAAGGGGTGTACACCATAAAAGACGGGGAGTGGTCACGCCTGAAAGAGGCCGTAAGCCAACAAAAGTATGACGGAGGCACCCGCTTTTCCAAAGTTAAACTAGGGGAGCAAGACGAGTACTTATTCTTTACCGATGGCTTTTCTTCCTTAAGTGCCAATGCCCTTAGCGGCATAGACCATCCGCTCTATACGATTACGTCGGTACCCAGTAGCGATTACGCTTTTATGAAATATACCGCCATGAAGACGGGTGGGGCGTTTGTGAACTTAAACGAACAGAAAGTAGAAGAGGCATTAAACGCTTTGGAATTCCAACCGCTCAAATTCTTGGGCATCAAAGACAATTACCGGGTAATCGAATGCTACCCTATGGTAGGGACGCCCGTAGCAGGCAGTTTCAGTGTAGCAGGTATTTCGCTAAAGGAGATGGATGAGGTGACCTTATTGTTTGGTTACGGAAATAAACCCACCCTAGAGAAAACCATTACCATCAATGCGGCCAACCAAACGGGAGCCGACGTGAATATCGAAAAGCTATGGGCCCAAAAGAAGATAGCGTACCTCCAACTGCAGTACCAACAAAATGCCGCTGAAATTGAAACCCTAGGCAAACGCTATGGCATCGTGACCGAGAACACCTCCCTAATCGTGCTAGAAAGTCTAAACGACTATATTCAATACGAAATCATTCCGCCAGCCGAACTGCGCGACGAATACGACCGTGTGCTCAAACAGCAAATTGCAGCTGCCCAAGCCAAGAAATACAGCAATTGGGAGAGTGTGGCCTCTTACTATGAAGCGCTATTGACGTGGTGGAATCAGGACATTACCTACAGTGTGCCAAAACCAATCCCAGTGAAACCCATAAAGGTAACCCAAGTGCGCTATGTGAGAGGGAGCATCAACGGTACAGTATCGGATGCTTCGGGTCCGCTACCGGGGGCCAACGTAGTGGTGAAAGGCACGACTAGGGCGACGCAAACCGACTTTGACGGCCGCTACAGCATCCAAGCCCACAAGGGAGATATTTTGGTGTTTTCCTTTCTAGGCTATCAGAATACCGAAATATCCGTGAGCAACCGCCGTTCCATTAATGCTGTACTGCGCGATGGGGCGAAATTGGAAGAGGTAGTGGTGGAAGGTTACAGATCGGGAGACCAAAAAATGAAAGACGAGGAGGATGATAAGGAAGTGGAAACCGTTAAGAAATCGGTGGCTTATTCTTCGGTAAGAGTATCAGGGGTTAGTGTTTCTAGTAATGGTAATGAACCTGGAGCGAATAAGGAAGTAATCATAAGAGGTATGGCGAGTTCGGCGCAAGGATTTTCAGTTTCCAATGGCGCTACCACCACTAGCGATACCCTTGCGCTGTCTTGGGGCAGGGTTCAGGATAAAACCACGGTAACCCAATGGAATCCCGATCGCGTGTACCTAAAAGCCATCGCAGCAGCCCCCGAGGATAAAAAATATGACTTGTACCTAGACCTGCGCGAAGGGCAAGAGAGCAACCCGAGTTTCTATTTTGATGTGGCCCATTATTTCTATGACCACGGCAACAAAGCCACGGCCTTATTGGTACTGAGTAATATAGCCGACTTAGGCTTGGAGAACCACCAACTCTACAAATCACTAACCTATGTGCTCCGCCAATGGGAAGCCTATGACGATGCCTTATACACCGCCCAACAAGTGGCTGTTTGGAGAGCGCAGGAGCCGCAAGCCCACCGTGATTTAGGACTAACGCTTGAGGATAACAAACAATACCAAGCGGCTTTTGATGAATTAATCAAAGGCTTGGAAGCCAACTACTATGGCGAAATGCGAGGGCAATACGAAGGGGTAGAGGACATCATCCTAATGGACATCAACCGCATGATCAGCGAGCATAAAGGGATTAACACGAGCAAACTCGACAAAAAGTACCTAACCCAAATGCCCGTGGCCGTGCGCATCATTTTAAACTGGAACCAAATGGATACGGATATCGATTTGCACGTCATCGAACCCGACGGAGAGGAATGTTTCTATGGCCACCGCGATACCCAAGCAGGCGCTCGTTTCTCCAAAGACTTTACCCAAGGCTATGGCCCTGAGCAGTACTTACTGCGCAACGCCATGAAAGGGAAGTTTACGATTAAAACCAACTTCTTCGGGGAGTCTACGCTAACCCAAAACGGTCCGGCCACCGTAATGGTAGAAATTTATACGACCAAGAAAGGGGTGACCCACCGCACCCTACAAACGCTTCAGCTAGGTAAGGTAAAAGAGAACCAAAACTTGGCCGAAATAACCATAGAATAGTTAGAGGATTGAGGTTAATTGAGAAAGCAGCTCCGGGGATTTCCTCGGGGCTGTTTTTGTTTGCGGAATTCAGAACAAGGTATTTT
>CANCGR010000511.1 GCA_947377625.1 Gammaproteobacteria bacterium
GTTATTGAGTTGCGCATGTGGTTGCGGGTAGTCCGGTCATATTGTACGGTGGAATGCTCGTGTACACGGTGTTCGCTGCGCATGCGCTCGAGGTCGGCAGGGGTGTCGAAGGCGAAATATGCATGCCCTGAATTGACCAGTTGCATGGCATATTCAAGGTACATTGCCTTACGTTCACTCTGGCGGTAGGGGGCATGTGGCCCTCCTTTTACAGGACTTTCATCGGGAATCATTCCGCACCACTCGAGGCATTCCAGTATGTATTCTTCAGCGCCCTTTACAAAGCGGGTCTGGTCGGTATCTTCAATTCTTAAAACAAAATCGCCGCCATGAGCGCGCGCAAAAAGGTAGTTATATAAAACAGTGCGCACGCCACCGAGGTGAAGTCCACCGGTAGGGCTTGGCGCAAATCGTACCCGTACTCTTTTATCCATAGGGGGCAAAGATAATTAAGTTTTTAGTGGTTATAGTCGTTATAGTCGAGAGTCGTAAGTCGTAAGTTGAGAGTCGAGAGTCATAAGTCGTAAGTCATAAGTCGTGAGTGGTAAGTTGTTTGTTGAGGGTCGAGAATTGAAAGTCATAAGTCGTTGGGAATAGCAGTGCCAGCCAATTTTGGGGTGATGAAAATTTGGTTTGGGTAAACCCGCTGTTGGAGATTCTTCACTTCGCGGCCTCGCACGAGGCTATGGGCTACGTTCAGAATGACAAAGGCAGAGTTAGTTTGTTGGTTAGGGGAATGAATGCTAAATGCTATTTGTTTTTTGCTTTCGGAAGCAAATGCTTCCTGAATTGTAGGTCGAAGTAAATACTTCGACCAGGTGGCCAGGTGGGTTTTCAAGGTGATTGGTTAGTCCTTCAATTTTTCAAAAAAAAGAACCCATACATGATGTACGGGTTCTACAATATATTTTTCAGTTATTAACGATCGTTTCAGCCACCACAGTTTTCTACTAACGACTTAATACTTTCAACTTATAACTTACGACTAGTGCTGGTGTCCATGATGGTGGTGGGCAGCATGAGCGTCGGGGAGTTTGAAGAATTCGGATTCGTCGATTTCCTTCATTTCTGTGTCGAACTGGTTTTCGAGTACGGCAAAGATCTTGTCGGTGAGTATGCGACGGAATGTTTCATCCTTCATTTTTTCGTCCTTGTACACTTTTTCCATGTAGCTGTCCATCCATGGTGCTTCGTCTTCAACGTCCATGCCATAGTAAGCCATTACACGTGCCTTAATGTCGTTGTAGACTTCGTCGCGGGTAACAGCAATTTTGTTATCATGTATCACTTTGTCGGAGATCAGCTGCCAGCGGAGCTGGTGCTCGAAACTACCGAATTCACTGTCTACTTCTAACTCAGTCTTTGGTTTTTCGCCACCTTCCTTTAACCAACGTTTCAGGAATGGAACAGGAAGGGTAATTTCAGTACTATGTACCAGTAATTCGAATATTTCGTTGTGGAAACGCTCGCGGGCAATGCGGTCGAATTCGCGCTGTAACTCAACGGTCAGTTTTTCCCTGAAGTCAGTTTCGCCGGCAATAACGGCAGACGGGAATACTTTTTCGTACAGTTCGAAGCCCATTTCCATAGGGATCAGCAGGCCAATTTTATCGAGCGTGAGCAGGTAAAAATGTTCAGCAGCTTCTTCGCCAGCCTTCAATGGATCTTTCAGGAATGCTTTCAATTCTTCAGGTGAACAAACATCAGCGGGACGGAAAACGATCACCGAACCGGAGATCTTGCCCATGAGTTGCTCCTGCAGTTTTACCGGCATTTTGTCGAGCAATACTGTTTCTTCTTTTTTATCGGCACCTGTTAAGTTACCATCGGCATCGCTGGGTGCGAAAGTGCAGTAGATAACATCTTCCTTACTGGTTACAGTTTCCTGGGTTTCAACCTTACCGAAGCGACGCTTGATGCGCTCCAGCTCGTCTTCCATCATTTTATCTGTAACGTTGATCTTGTAGGCTGTCAGTTTAGCCCTGTTCTTGATGGCTGTGATCTCGAATTCGGGTTTGATGCCAATTTCGAAAGAGAAGTCTACTTCAGAAGGGTTGTTAATATCCAACCTGATATCTGCATCGGGTAGGATCATAGGCTGAGCGAAAATGGCGAGCCTTTCACTCTTCATATAGTCTTCCAGTTGCCTGCCTGCTGTGCGGACTACTTCTTCGCTAAATATTGATTGCCCTGCCATTTTGCGTACCATTCCCATTGGCACCATTCCCTTGCGGAAACCAGGTACGTTGGCAGTTTTCGCGTATTGTTTCAGAGTCCTTTCTACTGAAGGCAGGTAGTCTTCCTTTGTCAGTTTTACGGTTACCTTATCATGCAGTGTTCCGATGTTTTCACGGGTTACAGTAGCCATTGCGTTTCGTTTTATCAGTTAAAAAAACAGCCAATCATAAATGATGGCTGTATCAATTTTTTTATTGGGCTGCGAAGATACAACTTTCGGATTAATTAACGTTTTGGTGTTAATGGAATGAAATATTTTTCAGGGATAGTTTTTGGGGGGGTAGTTACCCTGATGTGGGAAATTTCACGCAAAGAACGCGGAGGAGGGGCGCAAGGAAACTTTAAATAAAATATCGCAACTCTAGCTTTGTCCTTCCGAAGCTGGAGGCCCGTCCGAACGGCCTGCCGGGCGGGAATCTCTGCATCACGTTCTTGCTCTCCTGATAATAAACAACCCACTGAAAAAGAGATTCTTAACTTCGCGGCTCTCTCACAGGGCAAGGGGCTGCGTTCAGAATGACAAAGTCAGAGTTTTATTATTTAATTGCAATTAGAACGTAGTCAATACACAAACATGGACTTCATACAGTCAACAAGGTACGACGCTTCCACCTGATTTTTAACCCTGAGTTATTAAATGAAAATAATGCGCAATATTTGATGCCAATTTTTGGATTTTCTATTTTTTTATGGGTAACTTGCTGTCTGCTCTATCAAATGCTTCCTGAAGATACACAACGGTCAGGATGGAAGCCATACCGAATTTCCAATACAATAAAATAATTGTAGTGTATAATCATTTTAAAATATTTCTATTTGCCCTTGTAATTTGCTGTACGAGCGTAGCCAGTGCGCAAATAGTTAGTGGGAACCTTTTCCTTCAGGGGGCATACCTGGAAGCTGGGTTGCAGCGTACGGGAAATTTTGGAAGTGGTGTTAATGCGCCTTCTGGTTACCATCCGCATTATGGAACTCCACCTTGTGGGGGATCGACGACGCTTGCATC
>CANCGR010000512.1 GCA_947377625.1 Gammaproteobacteria bacterium
TTTGTTGACTTCGAAATCGGCTTCGGCGCGTGCATCTGCTCCCTGTGATTGCAGGTTCTGGCCCACCATTATTAGTGGCATTAGGAATAGCTGGATCATGTTCGAGATAAATAGCCATAGCACAAATGCAGGGTAGGGGTCGAAACGTAGTGCTTTGGGCCCGAATATGTTCCAGCTTAGCCAGGTTGCAGTCCAGCTGAAAACGATCAGGAAAAATTTCATACTGCCTACATGGGCTGTGATCCATAGTGCCAGTTTGTCGATTCCTGACACTTTCTTTTTGGCAGTCATCAGGTTTTTTAAATGTGGCTTGCGCAGGAGTTTCAATTCTTCCAGCGATCTTACTTGTGGTATTTCCCGTTTTGATTCGTTCACTTTTGTTATATTTTTTGTTTTTCAGGTTCTGATTCCGGTGAATTTTTCCATTTTGTTGAATGGTATAAATAATGAAGCCGCCCTATTGAGGCGGCTTCATTATTTAATGTGTAATCTATTAGTCTGCTTTAATAAACTTGGAAGCCTTAAGCAGTGCATTATTTTCGTCATACACCATGATCATGTACAGACCGTTTGCCAACTGGCTAACATCAATATCAGTACTGTTCTTCTGCTGAATTACAGTTTTGCCGTCAGGGCTGATCACTGTAATGTTCACCTTAACAGGAGCTTCAATGTGTAACATAGAAACTGCAGGGTTAGGATAGATACCAATTTCAGTTGATGCAATTACTTCTGTTACATCATCGGTACAATGGCCAGGACCCTGAACATTGATCACTGCTGTATCGAATGCAGTACCACAAACATTAGTTACTGTATAAGTAATGGTAACTGTACCGGCACCTACACCTGTTACCCTTGCGTGTGTGCTGTCGATTGCATTAACAGTTGCAAATGCACCGTTGCTGCTGCTCCAGAAACCACCCTTGGTAGTGTCAGATACGATCAGGCTGTCAGAGAAGCAAAGGTGATTCGCTGCTACGATAATACCAGCGAATGGCTGTGCATTAACAGTAACTACCTTGGTAGCTGCAATGGTTCCGCATGAGTTGGTTACAGAGTACGTCACGGTATCGTTACCAGGTATTGTTCCGGTTACTACACCTGAACCGCTAACTGCAGCCCTCGCATTAGTAATGCCCCAGATACCACCAGACAATGAAGCAGTAAGCGTAACTGGAACTCCAACACACAATGTGCTTGTTCCTGTTATGGTACCTGCAACCGGTAATGGATTAACAACAACTGAATGAGTAGCAATGTTGGTACCACAACTGTTAGTTACAGAATAGGTTATCAATACTGTTCCTGCTGAAATACCAGTTACGATGCCTGTTGTGTTTACGTTAGCAATTGATGCGTTACTGCTGCTCCAAACACCGCCTGTTGCAACATCATTCAATACGATAATTGCACCAACACATACAGTATCAAGACCAGTAATTGTTCCTGCAACTGGTAATGGATTAACAATAACTGTTGTAGTGGCAGTAGAACTTCCGCAATAAGTAGAAGATACAGTGTAAGTGATGTCCACAGTACCAGCACCTGTAGCAATAACTGTTCCGGTAGAAGGATTTACTGTAGCAACAGTAATATCACTAGACGACCATGTACCACCGCTTGTACCAGATGAAGTAAACACGGAGCTGAATGATGTACCTGGGCACATGTAAGACAGACCTGTAATTGAACCTGCAGTTGGTACGAAGTCAACGGTAATTGTTGCTGTCGCAACAGATGTACCACAAGAGTTGCTAACTGCGTAAGTGATTATTGAAGTACCTGGAGAAACACCAGATACAACACCAGTTAATGTATCTACAGTAGCAATTGAAGGAGAAGCGCTGCTCCACCTGCCACCAGCAGTAGCATCAGTGAAGGTTCTTGTTCCACCAACGCATACATGTAAAGAGCTGTAGCTAATTGCAGCAACTGTAGGTAAAGGACTAACAGTGATAGTAATAGTAGCTACACCAGGTGCACAACCAAATGAGCTGGTAACAGTATACATGATAACTGCTGTACCACCTGTAGTACTTGGTGTATAAGTTGCTGATGTACCTGAACCAGATACAGAACCAGGGCCTGAAGCCATGCTCCATGTACCACCAGATGCTGTTTCAGTTAACGTGAGTGGAGTAGTAGAGCCAGCACAGATCGTTGTGCCTGATGGTGAATTGATTGCACCACCGTCTGCATTAGGATGAACTGTTATAGAAGCGTAAGCTACATCAGAACCGCAGGTTGCTGTTGTTACTGTGTAAGTAATCAACTCAGTTCCTGCAGACACACCGTAAACTGTACCTGTTGCATCTATAGTAGCGATACTAGAACCTGAAGTTGTCCATGCACCACCAGTCATTGATGAAGTAGTACCTACAACAGCGGTTGTTCCAACACACAAACCAGCACTTGTACCAGTAATAGTACCTGCATCAGGTAATGGGTTAACAGTAATGCTGTACCATGTGCTGGCTGAAGGACAACCATAAGGACTAGGAACGGTATAAGAGATGTTAAGTGTGCCAGCTGAAAGACCGTGTACAACACCAGTTGTTGCGTTTACGGTAGCAATTGTACCAGTAGTTGGTGACCATGTACCTGTACCAGTTACTGATTCTGCTAAAGTGATAGAATCACCTACACATACAGTAGTTGGACCGGTGATAATACCTGCGTCTGGAAGCGGATGAACTGTCATTGAGTAGTAAGCGTAAGCAGTTCCGCAAGTAGCAGTTGTTGAAGTATAAGTAACTACATCGGTACCTGCTGCGAAGCCATAGAGACGACCAGTTGCTGCATTGATAGAATCAACACCAGCACCGGTTACTGACCATGTACCGCCTACAGTACCTGTAGTTGTCAGATCGATTGAGTCATGCATACATACTGAGGTAGGGCCAGAGATAACACCTGCGAAAGGCAGTGGGTTAACTGTAATTCTGAATGTTGCAGAAAGTGTACCGCAATCGTTGGTAACAGTATAAGAGATAGTAACCGGACCTGCAGAAACACCACGTACAACACCTGTAGAACTTACTACGGCAATACCTGTAGCGCTTGAGCTCCAGCTACCACCGGTAGCTGATTCGAACAATGTATCATAAGAACCAACACATACTGCATGGAAACCTGTAATGATACCGGTATCTGGTAAAGGTTTAACCCTTACAGTAAATCCTACTGAGTCAGCTCCGCAACTTGCTGAAGTAACTACGTAAGAGATTGTAGCTGTACCGCCACCAATACCAGTTACGATACCAGTAGTTGCTCCTATAGAAGCAATTGAAGGAGCACTTGTATGCCAAGTACCACCGGCAGAAGCATCTGTCAATGTTATGTTAGCACCCTGGCAAACTGAGTCAAGACCAGTAATAGTACCTGCAACAGGGGCTGGGTTTACAACCACTGTGAAGTAAGTACGAGCGGTACCGCAACTGTTAGTTACAGCATATGTTACAACTGATGTTCCTGCTGCAACGCCAGTTACCAGGCCAGAAGTACTGATTGTAGCGAATGTAGAAGGAATAATAGTCCAGGTACCGCCGCTGCCACCGAATGTATCGACAAGGGTAGTGTTAGTACCAACACATATTGGTGATGTACCTGTTATTGTTCCTGCATTAGGTAATGGATATACAGTCACACCGTATATAGCAGTGTCATTGCCGCATGCAGTTGTTACAATATATGATATTGTAACAGTTCCTGCACCAACACCAGTTACAACACCAGTACTTCCGCCAACAACTGCAACTGAAGTGTTTGAACTACGCCATACACCACCGGTTGTGCCCGTTGTATCATTAAGAGTAATTGTTGAAGCAACACATACTGTATTTGGTCCATAAATTGTACCGCGAACTGGTAAAGGATTAACAACCAGATTGTAAACTGCAGATGCTGTTCCGCAACCAACAGTACTTGTAACAGTATATGATATTACTGTTGTACCAGCTGAAATTGCAGAAACAAATCCTGTAGCTGTATCGGCTGTAGCAATACCTGATACAGTGCTTGACCAACGGCCACCAATTACAGTTGAAGTAAATGTAGCTGTAGTTCCTGCACACATTGGGCTTGTTCCGGTAATAGTTCCTGGTACAGGCAAAGGATTGATTAGGATTGGCATTCTTGCGATTGCCGTACCACAAACATTTGTAACAGTATAGAGGATAGTATCTGCACCATTTGAAACGCCGGTAACTGCACCTGATGAAGTTACACTTGCATGGCCGAGTTGGTCGCTCCATGTACCACCGGAAACTGATTCGGTGAATACTACTGTAGCACCAACACATATTGTTGTGGTAGATGTAGTAATAATACCAGCAACTGGTAATGGATTAACAGTAACAGTATAGAATGCTGTGTCGTTACCGCAGGTTGCAGTTGTAACAACATAAGAGATAATAACTGTTCCAGCAGAAACACCTACTACAGAACCAGCTGAAGTAATTGTTGCGATAGATGGTGTTCCACTGATCCATGTACCGGTCATTGTTCCTGTATGAGTCAATGAGATATTAGAACCAACACAAACTGAAGTTGGACCGCTGATTGTGCCTGGGTCTGGAAGTGGGTTAACGGTTACAGAGAAAGTAGTATCAGCTGTTCCGCAAACAGTAGTAGCAGTATAAGTTACTGTTGCTGGGCCAGCTGCAATACCCGTTACGATGCCAGTAGTAGCGCCTACTGAGATACCACCAGAACCAGTCCATGTACCACCTGCCGTGCCGGTAGCATCAGAAAGAGTAATTGTTGAACCAACACAAACTGAAGAAGCACCAGTTATCACACCTGCCATTGGCTGAGGATTAACAACGATAGTTTCAGTATCTACTGCAGTTCCGCAACTATTGGTTACAGAATAAGAGATCAGGGTTGTACCAGCATGGTTACCGGTAACTACACCAGAGAAGCTATCTACGTGAGCTATTGAAGTATCAGCACTTGTCCAGATACCACCTGCTGCAGAAGAAGTAAAGGTCGTTGTCAAACCTTCACATACTGTGCTTGAACCAGGAGTTATTGTACCAGCAATTGGTAATGGCAGAACCCTCATTGAGAAGATAGAATCTGCAGTACCGCAACTGTTGGTTACTGAATATGTAATATAAGCTAAACCAGCAATGATACCAGTAACATCACCTGTGCTGCTAACAGAAGCAACTGCTCCTGCTGCACTCCAGGTACCACCTGCTGTTGCATCGGTAAGAGTTACAGTAGAGCCAACACAAACGCTATCTACACCCATAATTGATGCTGCGAATGGTAGAGGATCGATGGTCATAGTGAATGCCTGAGCAGCTGTACCACAACTATTGGTTACTGTATAGGAGATATCAACAAAACCTGTAGAAACACCAGTTACAACTCCTGTTGTAGGGTCAACTGTAGCAATTGAATTGTCACTTGAACTCCAGGTACCACCAGTTACAGATGCTGTCATTGTGCTTGTAGCTGCAACGCAAAGTACTGGAATACCGCTGATAGAACCAGCATCAGGTAAAGGCAGTACGCGTACTGTTCTGAAAGAATCTAATGAACCGCAAGGAGGAGCAGACATAGTATAAGTGATCACAACACTACCAGCAGAAACACCGGTTACAACACCATATGCGTCAACTGTAGCTATAGCATCGTCGCTTGAACTCCAGGTTCCACCTGTTGCTGAATCACTGAGATAAGTTAAAGAACCAACGCACACTGAATCAATACCAGTGATAGGACCAGCGAAAGGCAGGCCATCAACAGTGAAGAGGGTAGTAGACACGTCTGTTCCGCAACTGTTAGTGTAAGAATAGATAATGAGGCAAAGACCAGGGCCATTACCAGTTACTACTCCTGTAGTGATATCAACGTCAGCAACACTTACGTCGCTGCTGAACCACATACCACCAGAAACATCAGATGAGAGTGAAGAAGTGAACGAAGCGCAGATCTCAGTAGTACCAGAGATTGTACCTGCATGAGGAGCAGGGAGAACAGTAAACGCAATTGTAGAATCAGATGTTCCGCAACTGTTGGTTACTGAATAAGTGATTGTAGCAGTACCTGCTGCAATGCCAGTTACGTCGCCGGTTGCAAAATTCACATCGGCAGTTCCTGCATCGCTGCTTACCCATACACCGCCAGTAGCTGTGGTGCTGAGTGTAGTTACTGAACCTTCGCAAACTGAAGTAGAACCAGAGATAAATCCTGCATCAGGAAGCGGACTAACTGTTACTGATATTGTAGAATCTGCAATTCCGCAACCATTTGAAGT
>CANCGR010000513.1 GCA_947377625.1 Gammaproteobacteria bacterium
GGTGGCAAGGTTTACCTGCACGACAAATTGCTGAAGCAATATGTATTGTTGCAGCAGGGCACAGAATACCGATTCTCTGTAACTGCCAATGCAGCTACACAGGGAGAAAACAGGTTTGAGTTGAGCATGGAACCAGCTGAAGTTGCAACTGTACAGGCCGGAAAGGGTTTGAATATGACCATTGCGCCTAACCCAGCCAGCGACCAGGTATCTATTTCTTTTACCCAGGCTGCAAAAAGCCAGGTAAACATCAGGGTGATGGATCTTTCCGGTATCAGTGTTATTGAAAAAGACCTTGGATCATTGCAAAGCGGCAAGTGCACCATTAGCCTGAGCAACCTCGCTTCCGGCATCTACATGGTGGAATTGACTTCAGGAGATAAGAAGGTGGTTCAGCGGTTGATTAAGGAATAAGTGATTAGAATTTTCATATAACAAGGGGCATGCCGGGTGGTGTGCCCCTTTTTTTTTGTGTGGGGTGGGGGGGACTTCCTGCAGGGCGAATCGTCCCCTTCGTCCTGCAGGATATGATACGGTGGGTGCGCCTCAACTCACCGGTCGGGAGACCGGAAGCCATGCCCGCCGTAGCGCCACGCTACACCGAACTTTTTATATATTTGGGTTGGGGAGACTAACGTGACCAGGCATTGAAATATTGGATGCGTTTGGAAAAGTAGTTGTACAACAGCAGATTGTTTTCTATTCACTTACAAGCTGGCTACGGTTACAAAATGCGCCGCCAGGCTTGTACTTAATAAAGGTGCAAGATGCCCAGGGGCAAAACTTTATTTTTAAATTTATCGTAGAATGAATAGACTAATCTTATTGTTGCTTTTACTTGTGCCCGGAGTTGCGCAGGCACAAGTAAATTTGGTGCGCAATGGCGGTTTTGAGCAGTATGATTTCTGTCCAACGGATTATGATCAGATTAAGAAAGCGGTCTATTGGAATACGATTGATACGTTATCAATGGATGCCGGCTGTGCCCCGGAATACTGTAATGCATGCGCCGATTCAGTGACCACTCCATTAAACGTTCCGGCTGGAGGTTCATACCATCATAGTGCGAGATCTGGCGTTGGAATGGTTGAATCAAATATGTATTTTAATAACAGCTATTCAGGCGAAATGGCACAGCGAAATTACACTCAGGGGAGACTTTTTAATCACCTTGCCGCCGGGACGAATTACTGTGTTACATTCTATGTAACGTTGGCGCAAAGATCAGGATATGCCAGTAATATGATTGGTGCTTATCTTGATAATGGCAGTATTGATTCTGGACAGGATAGTTCCCATTGCGGCTTGCCAAAAACTGCTTTTACACCTCAGATAGTAGATACCACCATCATAAAGGACACACTTCATTGGGTGAAAATACAAGGCAGTTTTGTAGCAAATGGCTCTGAGCAGTTTATAACTATCGGCAATTTTTTTGATATCAACCATACTGATTCAGTTAAGTTAAATTATCCTCAGTCCTACGGCCCTGTTTCGGTTTATCTCATTGATGATGTAAGCGTAATAGAAAGCAATGCAGTAGCTAATGCGGGTAGCGATATGGCTTCTGCGGTGGGAGACACTGTGCTTATTGGCACTCACGAGGAAGGTATGCCCTGCACCTGGTATGCCCTGGGTGATACCACACCCCTAGGTTACGGGGGCGGTATAAAGGTACACCCGCTGGCTACGGGTACTTACCACTACGTGGTTATGCTGGACTTATGCGCGCATGTAACTTATGATACGATGACGCTGTTTGTGTGGCCGGCGGGGGTAAATAATGGCTCAATGGTTCAATTGCTGAATGGCTCATTTATCCTAATCCGGCATCAGCTTCGCTGACTTTTGAGGGGCTTAATGGCTGTAACATTACCATACTTAATATGGTTGGGCAAGTGGTAAGGGAGGGCTTCCTGTGCCGGAGTGATCAAGAAACTATAGATATTGCGGGGTTGCCCAAGGGGGGTTATGTGGTGCAATTAGTTAAGGATGGGGAAAGGAAGTGTGTAAGGATGGTGAAGGAGTAGGGTTTTGGTTCTCCGGGCCGTGTTGTATGTGCCGTGTAACGTGTCTCATTTTGTGTGAAGACGGATTCAATCCGTCTCTACTGTTGGATAATTACTATTTGACTTCCCCCAATCTCCAAATTTTCCTCATCTAATTTTGTTGGGTGTAATAATTATTACTATATTTATGTTGTAATTCCGGGACCAGCCACATTTATTTGTGGTGGTTAGGTATTTATGTGAAAAATATGCTCATTATTAATGCTTAAAAATGTACCTGTATGCAGAAGTTCTTACTCTCAATTCTTGTTTCCTGTCTATGTATTCCCGCTTTTGCGGCGATAGTGTATACGCCCAATACCAGTAATGCGGTTACGGGTGCGGCTACTTACTGCCAGAGCGCCAGCGCAGGTGTTATCACGTTCAAATACAATACCTGTAATTCTGGTACGGGTGCGGCATCGGGTGTTTCCATTGTCGCTAACTGGTACAGCAATACAGTCAATTCCACTACAGGTGGTACGCTCGTTGCATCGACCGGCGGCACAAGTGCAATATCTGCTACAGGCACAGTAACTTATACGCCACCTACCACAGATACAGGTGTTACCTATTATTATTGTACCCTCACCTGGACCGGTGCAGGCACCTGTAATACAACAGGAACACTCACCAGCGCAACCGCTGCAAAAATAATCGTTACCCTGGCTCCTACAGCAATATCGGGCGCGACTTCAGTTTGTCGCGGATTAACTACTACTTTGACCAATGGCATATCAAGGGGCTCCTGGACCAGCAGTGCGGCTGGTACTGCAAGCGTAAATGCTGCTACAGGCCTTGTTACCGGGGTGGCAGTTGGTACATGTAACATAACTTTTACAACCGGCTGCGGAAGTCCGGCTACATCGGCAATGGCGGTGAATACGCAGCCTGCGGCTGTGACCGGGACTGCAACAGTTTGTGTGGGTGCCGTCACAACTTATGCTAATACCGTTGCCGGCGGCGCATGGAGCAGCAGTAATTCTTCCATTGCAACGGTTGACCCTTCTAGCGGAGCCATTACCGGGGTTACAGCGGGTTCAGCCACTATAACTTATACAATAGGCAGCTGTTACGCTGTAAAGGCCGTTACGGTAAATACAACACCAACGGCAATTACAGGACCAACATCGGTATGCACGGGTTCTACGATTACGTTATCTAATTCAGTTTCTGGTGGTACCTGGGCCCGGACAAACGGTACCGGTACCTGTGCTATTGTTGCCACTACGGGTGTAGTGACAGGTACAACGGCAGGAACAGCCGTCATTTCTTATACAATTGGTACCTGCAGGGCAACTTACGCAATCACCATGAATACCACCCCAGTTGCCCTTACAGGAACAGCGACTGTTTGTGAAGGCGCTACAACA
>CANCGR010000514.1 GCA_947377625.1 Gammaproteobacteria bacterium
CCCTTCATACTGCTGGTAACAATAATATCATTATCGTTACTGGTTTGTGCCGTATAATCATCATTGGGCTTGATGGTGATATTGTAATTATTGGATGAATGTCCTGCAACGGTATCCACCGTATACAGATCGGTTGTATCCTTTACCCAATAGATATTGGCAAAGGGTAATCCATCCCAGCCAAATTCACGTTCTGAAGAAGCTTTTGAATAGCGGTTTGATACAAATACCATCCCCCTTCCAAAATATTGCGGGCTGAAATCCTGTTGTTTGGTATTCAGCTTCAGGAGCCTGATATCGTAGTCGAGCGAATCATTCAGAAAAACACGTGTATTGGAAAATCCTTTGTAACGTTCAATCAGGAGTTTTTCAAAACGCAATGGGACTTCTTTTTGTAATTTCTTATATCCCTCTGCGGCAGTTACATAATCTTTTCGGTTAGCAGCCAGTTCAGAAAGATGTTGTCTTGAAGAAAACAATGGGCCGTATTTCGCTTCATATTTCTGGTAGAGGATCTCTGCAGAATCATAATTCTTTACATGCCAGTAAGCTTCTGCCAGATGCAAGATGGTTAATGAATCAAACCTCCCCGGGTATTTCAGGTTGGTACGATAGAACGGTATTGAATACATATACCGTTGGTCGTTAAATTCTTTTTCCGCAAGATGAAAGAACACCTCGGCCCTCCGCGACTTTCCTGATTGGGCAAAGCTCACGCCTTGTATGCAGGAAAGAAAAATGATACTATATAAAAAGATTTTTTTCATTACACTTGATTATGATCAGAAGTACCTGGGTGATGCAACTTTACCGTTACTGGATCCAAATTCATATCGCAGCATCAATTCATGGGTACCTGTATTATAGTTACCCAGTTCAGAGAATGCTTTATCATATGCGTATCCAAAACGAAGTTGTTTGTTTAACTGTAATTCGGCCATACCTACAATAGCATCGCCTGTTCTGTAAGAAGCACCAAAGGATATAAAATTCTGTATCCAGATATTGGTATTGAAATCAAACTCAATTGGTGCACCGCTTACTGCTTTTACCAGCATAGAAGGTTTTAGTACCAGATCCTGGCTTAGCGGCAAAACAAAACCTGTTGCGAGATAGTAATGCAGGTCGCGGGTACTGGATAATACATCTGCTGTATTGACAATACTCAGTTTTGTTTTTAATAACTGAGGAGTTGAGATACCGATATAAAACTTGTCGGAGTTATAATAAACACCTGCGGCAAAAGCAGGTAAGATGCCGCTGATGTTCTGGTTAAAAGAAGGATCATTAGGCTGGAATGTACGTACCTCAGAAAAATTGGCACGATAGTTCAATATACCACCTTGTAGCCCAAGGCTTAAGGTTCCGGATTCTGTTAACTGTATACGAAAAGCATAAGAAACATTTAAACCGGTAGTTCTTTCAATACCTAAACGGTCATCATACAATTGAAAACCCAACCCGATCTTTTTTTCATGTATAGCCGCATCATAAGAAAGTGTAGATGTTTGAGGTGCACCATTAATACCAATCCACTGATTGCGATATAATGCTGTGGCCGTTCCTACACCCCTGCTGCCGGCATAGGCCGGGTTTATGTTCAGCATATTGAACATGTATTGCGAATACATAGGAGCCTGCTGCGCTTTTACTGTTGCAGAAGCAGCCAGTAAAAAACCCAAACACAACCACTTTACATTCTTCTTCAATATGCTCATTCGATTACTTGCTTTTTTCATTTAACTCAATTGATATTGGACTGCATTCGTCATTCCGCAATTATCGTTTCAATTCTACAAAACCTGCAAATTTCCTGATAGTACCTGTGAACTTATCTGTTGCTGTTACAATATAATAATAGGTACCATCCGGCAATGTCTGGCCCAGAATGTTATTAGGTTGGTTGCCCCTTCCATCCCACTCATTGTTGTAATTCGTTGCTTTATAAACCGCATTACCCCACCTGTTGAAGATCTCGAGGTTAATGGTTGTACCAAAAGGTTTAATGATCACAAAATTATCATTCACACCATCACGGTTTGGTGAGAAACCGTTAGGAATAAAGATGTCGATCAACGGTATGGTAAACGGTGTTGGGTTTCTTACTGTTACACCAGTACCAACGGTTGGGTCATTTGAGGTAACACTAAAGGTGCCAAATGGTGAGTTTGCCGTTAATACTGCTGTATTGTTAAGTTTTCCTGAGAAACCATTCGGATTTATTTTCAGGTATACCTGAACAGAATCTGTGGTAAGTCCGCCCAGTTGACTAACATCAGCCAAAAGATCTGTTTGTGAATTACCATTATAGAATGCATTTGCTTTCAGTTTACCGCTGGCCTGTATTTGTGTAACCTGGTAATCCACTGTTGCAGGGAATACTTTGGTCAGGTCATCTTTGATCTTCACACTATCCAGCAATTCACTCCTCAGGTTTGAAGAAAGGAATGTGAAACCGAGTATAAAGCTTCCGTCTGATTGCAGTACCGGTACTTTAGATACTACTTTCTGCAGATCAGCTACTTTGTACGGATCCAATGTAGTAACGGTAAATACGGAAGATGCATTGCTACAACCATTGGCATCTGTAACCGTAACTGTATAAAGGCCACCTGCAAGTGCAGTAATGCTTCTGGTGATATCGCCGGTTGACCATTTATATCCTGTTGCTGTTGTAGAAGTAAGTACTACACTTCCTTTACCAACCACCTGTGTTGCCGTACCCGTAATAACCGGTTTAACTGGAAGCGGGTAGATCTGGACATAAACGGCGTTACTGAATTTAAACTGGCTGCCCGATATCACCTGTCTGCGCACATACACACTAGAAGTAATGGTTGTTGTTGTATAGGTACTATCTGTTGCACCCACAATATCTGTAAATGTTGTATTATCCGCTGAGCTCTGCCACTGGTATTCATAAGGGTCTGTTCCACCCGTGTTAAGGGATGTTGGAACAATCACATCGGTACCCAATGCTGTTTGACAATACCCTTTTGAAGTAACAATACCTGATGCCGTTCTGATACCGATAGGGCCCGGCACCAATGGTGGTATTGGAAGATTGATCACTATTATGGTCTTGATCTTTTCACTCGGGATATTATTTCCGTCAGGATCAGGATCCGTACCATCTGTAGACAGGTCTGTTACTGTTGTTACAAGCCCGTCATTAAATCCAGAAGCAGTAGCTTGTAAACGATAGATCGAACTCAATTGATTAGGCACAATATTGATTGTGAAAACAACCGTGCCCTCTCCTTTATTATAGGCAAGAATACTGTTAGGTGAAAGCATGTTCGTATCCAGCTTACCGTCAAATGAAGGATTGATAATAAGATCACCGGTAGAAACAAGTGGCCCTACTACACTAAATGTTGATGGAGCACCAATTGATCTTAACAGGTTAATTCCTAGCTGAATAGATTGCAGGTTAACGTTACCATAGTTCTTCAACTTATAAGAAAGCAATACATTATAAGAGCCATTACCCTGCAGCACAGGTGTGCCGGCAGTTAAAGCTGCACCAATCAAAGCTCTCGGGAACAGGTTAACAACGGTTGGAACCGGATCTCCCTGTTTGGTAACCTCAGGATGTGAGGCAATATCATTGTTATCATTCGACAAACTGGTTGCCAATGCAGTTGCGAACTGTGTACTTCCTGTTCCCAATGCCACCGCCTGCATAACAAACGGATCGGTGAAACCATTCGGTTTTACGTGCAGGTATAAAACCATATTTGCTTCTACACCTACCGGCAAATAAGATAACGGGCCGAACATATAGATACTGTTTCCATCCTCAATTACAACCGGCTCTCCCTCTAATTCTGCTCCATCCGACTTATTAGGATTGGTAAACACGTGGATATTTTTCTGAGACAGATCTACAGCACCATCCACTGAATTTAGAGGAGACGCGGTTACTGAATTAAGATCCGTATTGTTGTCTGGCTGACTAACATCAACCGACATTTTGTTTACACGCCTGTTAAGACGTGCGAACAGATCTGAACTACTTACTCCGTTATAATTTCTATTAGGCGTAATAGTGGTTCCGGAGAACGTTACACTATCTAATACAAAGGTCACAGGTTTAGGAAATACTGTACTCAGATCCAGCTTTGCCTGCGAACTGGTGAGGTCGAGATCGCCAATGTTTTTTGTTTTCACTCTCAACACTGTTATCCAGGTACTGTCTTTATCCGCTATCGCACGATCTGCTTTTAAAGTAATAACTACTTTGGGTGTTACTACAAGAATGGTAGCGGTATCTCTGGTAAAATTATTATCCCTTCTCTCGCCGTTGGCATCAATGATGCTAACCAATGTATACAAGGTTGTAGAAGGAATTAACGGTACAGCTGTAGCCGTTCCGCTTATATAATTAGTTAAGGTATCCGTCTTGGTACTCTTGGCAGATTTGTAAATGATCGTAAATGGCGACCTTCCGGCAGACATTGTAAAAGTTAGTTTAGGTATCTCAAATGGAAGATCAGGGCCATTACCTTTAATACTTCCCTGAGGGCCGGTAAATGTTACTCTTTGTTTATTTACAATTGGCGGCCCACCAACCGTACCGCAGATATCCAAGGTATTGGCAGAAGCGGTTACCGTTGTTGTATAGGTTCCGTCATTATTATCAATCACGGGTGTAAAGGTTCCCGGATTGGTTTCACAGAATTTAACAATGGCCGTTCCTCCGCTACAGTTAATGCGGTTTCCATTTGCATCATATAAGGTAACCGTAACCGTAATGGCACTATTATTATTACCGGAAGCTGTTACAGGCAACCCGGTTAAAGTAACTTTTGCATGATCGATCACAGCAACCTGGAAGCTAACTGCTACACCAGCTACGTTTCCATTGTATGGAACCACTGAAATGGTTCCTCCTGCAGTAGTTGTTGCTTTCGCATTAATGCTGTTTGTTGTAGAGGTTCCCGTCCAGCCATTAGGAAGCGTCCAAACATAGCTGGTGGCATTAGTGGCTGTTACCGTATATGTTTTTACACTGTCTTTGGCAACTGCACATACGCCGCTGATAGCCCCTGCCACCGGTAAAACTGATCCTGAAACATTTGTTTGTGCGGTATTTACACAACCATTCGCATCTGTACCGGTAATGGTATAAGTAATGGTACCCGCTACAGCAGGTGTTACCACTACAGAACTACCTGAAGTTGCAGACAGGTTGGTTGCAGGAGCCCATGTATAAGTACTTGCACCGGTTGCCGTCATGGTTGCACTGGTTCCGGGAATAACGCCTGTAATGGTAGGGTTGATCGTTATTACAGGTAATGGATTGATGGCAACTCTTAATACATTACTATATGCATAGGTACTGCCGCTGCCAATGGCTTTACGCCTGTACCAGGTAGTTGTGGTAATAGGCCCTACCGGTGTATATGTTGCCGAAGTAGCTCCTGAAATATTGGTAAAACCGGATCCGCCTGAAGTAGTAGACAATTGCCATTGAAGGCTTACAAAACCGGTAGCATCCACTGTAGAAGTGATAAGAGCCGGTGAACCGCTTACGCAGAAAGCGGTAGCTGTAGAAGAAATGGTTCCTCCTGTAACAGATGATGCCACTACACCAAAATCATACCCCGTAATATCTGTTGTACCTGTATTGAATACACGAACAGAAGGGGATGTATTAACATAGCCGCTTGGCATAACAGGTGTTGACAATGTTCCGCCAACTGAAAGTATTTGCGTACTTATGACCAAATTAAGTTTGGAAGAATTCGACGGAACATTTGATAACTGGTAAACACCCGCATCATCTGCCAAAGTAAGGTCAATAACCGTATTGGTACTATCGGTTAGATAAACATAGATACTGCCGTTTACATTGGTACCGGTTTCTGAATTGGTTTTGATATTATTGAAAGTCTCATTCGCACTAAAATCCACATCATTCCAAATAGTACCTCCGGCAAGTATCGGTGTGGATTTTACTTTAATGGTTACCAATGCTTTGGTAGTAAGCGATGCATTACCTGAACAACTTGGGTGTGAATCGGTAATCTGGTACTCATACGTATCAGTTCCTACGAAATCTGTATTTGGGGTGTACTTTATCAGTTTGTTAGCCATCAATTGTATGGTTCCATTTGAGGGTGCTTTTAATCCGGAAGCTGTAACACTGATCGTAAACGGATCATTGTTGGGATCTGAATCGTTGGCCAACACATTTGTATACACAAGCTGATTAACGAGTGTATTATCCGCATCCGCCACCGCTAACGGTGCTATGTTTGGATTGGCCCCTCCGCTGATCGTTATTTTTACAGTAGCTGTATTGCTGGTTAGCGGTGCAGGATCTTTAACTGTATAAGTAAACTGATCCGTTCCCGTGTAGTTTGTGTTAGGCGTATATTTATAAGAGCCATCCGTATTAGCAGTAAGCGTTCCGTTTGAAGGATTAGAAACAATCGTAACTGTTAAAGCATTTCCTTCAGCATCCGTATCGTTTGATTTTATGTTGATGTTAACCGGTACACAGGCATAAGTAGTGGTGCTATCGTTTGCCGCAACAGGCGCCTGGTTAAGAACAGTAATTACTACCAGGGCCGTATCACTTAATGCAGAAGAACAGGCATCAGCAGCTGTACCGGAACGGCTGTAAATAAGTGTATCATTACCGGTGAATTTGGCAGATGGCGTATAAATAATATTAGTACCGCTAACTGTAGCAGTTCCGTTTTTAGCTAAAGAGGTAATA
>CANCGR010000515.1 GCA_947377625.1 Gammaproteobacteria bacterium
CTATCGCTTCAAACTAGCCACCGGGAAGGTGGAGGCGGTTTCGAATGCCTCGACCGGCTTCTTCCGGCCAATCGCGCGAGCCGACGGCAAGCTGATCGTCTACGAATATACCGGCGCGGGTTTCACGCCCGTGGTGATCGATCCGAAGCCGCTACAGGACCTGGGGAGCATCAAGTTCCTGGGCGCCGAGATCGCGGACCAGCACCCCATCGTCAAGACCTGGGCGGTGGGCTCGCCCGCCAGCGTGCCGCTGGACAGCCTGATCCAGGAGCGCGGCAAATACATCCCCAACGCCGAGATGAAGCTCGACGCGCTCTATCCCGTCGTCGAGGGCTATCGCGGCGACGTGGCGGCCGGCGTGCACGCCATCTTCGAAGACCCGCTGCAGTTCCACCAGCTCACCGGCACCCTGGCCTATACGGTGGACGGCACGGCGCCGTCCGACGAGCGGCTGCACATCAACCTCGAGTACAAGACGCTCAAGTGGCGGCTGCGCTACTGGCACAACGGGGCCGACTTCTACGACCTGTTCGGTCCGACCTATAAGAGCCGGCGGGGCGATGCGGTCCTACTGGGCTACAAGGACGCCCTGATCTACGACCCGCCGAACCAGCTCGATTTCGTGGCCGACATCGCCGCCTACCGCGGCCTCGACACCCTGCCGCAGGCGCAGGATGTGGCCACGGTGTCGAAGAACCTGATCGAGACCCTGGTGGGCCTGCGCTACACGGCGACCGACAAGAGCCTGGGCGCGCTGGACTACGAGAAGGGCGTGCGCTGGTCGTTGCTGAGCGCCAGCGACCTGGGCGCGAGCCGGCTTTATCCGAAGATCTACGGGACCTTCGATTTCGGCCTGCCGCTGCCGATCAAACACGCCTCGATCTGGCTCTACAACGCCGCCGGCGCCGGCGGCGGAACGCGCGCCAACCCGCTCAGCGACTTCTATTTCGGCGGCTTCGGCAACAACTACGTCGATGACGGCGAGGTGAAGCGCTACCGCGAATACGACAGCTTCCCGGGTTTCAAGATCGACGAGTTGGCCGGGCGAAGCTTCGCCAAATCACTGCTCGAACTGAACCTGCCGCCGGTGCGGTTCTCCAATATCGGCCAGCCCAGCCTGTTCCTGAGCTCGATCCGCTCGGCGGCGTTCGCGGGCGTGTTGAGCATCGATCCGGGCGGCCGCGGCGGGCGGACCCTCGAAACCATCGGCGGCCAGCTCGACTTCAACTTCACCTTCGCCCTGCGTTTGCCCATGGTGTTGTCCGTGGGCGCGGCCTCCGGCTTCGAGGACGGCCGCCACCGCAGCAACGAGGCCATGGTGTCGCTGAAGATCCTCTGATGGACTGGAGCCTGATCGCAAAGCTGGCCATCGCGCTCGCGCCCGTGCTCGTGCTGCTGGTGGTGTTCGAGCGGCTGGACGTGTTCCGGCTGGTCAGCGGCGGCAGCGTGGCCGCCTATGCCGCCATCGGAGCCGCGCTCGCCGGCCTGTCCTACGTCTCCAACGCCCACGTCATGGAGGGCCTGCCGATCGGCTTCACCGACTACACCCGCTACGTGGCCCCGGTGATCGAGGAAACGCTGAAAGGCCTGGTGATCGTCGGCCTCTTCGCCACCGACCGGGTGGGGTTCAAGCTGGACGCGGCGATCGCGGGCTTCGCGGTGGGTGCGGGCTTCTCGGTGTTCGAAAACGGCTACCTGCTGACCATCTTCCCCAGCGCCAGCCTGGGCGTCTGGATCGTGCGCGGCTTCGGCACCGCGATCATGCATGGCGGCGCCACGGCGCTTTTCGCCGTGATCACCCACGAGTTCACCGAGCATCAGGCCCACAAGCAGGGCCGCCACTCGCGGCTCTATCCGTGGCTGTTCGCGCCGGGCCTGCTGGTGGCGGTAGTCATCCACTCGGCCTTCAACCACCTGCCGGGGCGCCCGATGCTGGCGATGGTCGGGGCCATGGTGATCATCCCGATCACGCTGCTGATGGTCTTCGCCAAGGGCGGCGCCACCGCCCACGACTGGCTGGAGCACGACCACGAGGGCCACGCCGCCCTGCTGGCCGATCTGCGCGCCGGCCGCTTCGCCCACACCGATGAGGGCAAGGCCCTGGACGCCATGGCGCGGCGCTTCCCGTCCCGGATCGCGGCGGACCTCCGGGCCTGGATCGAGCTGCAGCTCGTCCTGGTGCTGCGGGCCGAGGAGGTGTTGCTGGCCAACGAGCGCGGCGAGCAGCTGGAGGTCGGCGCGGTGGAGCTGGCGGACTTCCACCGGCTCGACGACCTCGGCCGGCGGATCGGCGGCGCGACCCGCCACGCCATCGCGCCCCACCTGAGGTTCAGCCGCAGCGACCTCTACGAACTGCACATGCTGCGCCACCGCGCCAGCGGCGGGCGCCATCCGAAGCCGAGGGGCGCTGGCTAGGCGATCGTCGGGCCTGAAGCCCATAGAAAAAGGGCGGGACCTTGCGATCCCGCCCTCGTTTCTCAAGTCGGTGTGAGCGTGGACTAGAAGTCCATGTCGCCCATGCCGCCCATGCCGCCGCCGCCGCCCATGCCGCCGCCACCGCCGCCCTTCTTGGGCGCCTCGACGATGGCCGCTTCGGTGGTGATCATCAGGCCGGCGACCGAGGCCGCGTCCTGCAGAGCCGTGCGCACGACCTTGGCCGGGTCGATGACGCCGGCCTTGACCATGTCGACGTACTCTTCCGTCTGGGCGTTGAAGCCGAAGGTCGGAGAGGGGTTCTCCAGAACCTTGCCGACCACGATCGAGCCTTCGACGCCGGCGTTTTCAGCGATCTGACGGATCGGGGCCTGCAGGGCGCGGCGCACGATGGCGACGCCGGCTTCCTGGTCGTCGTTGTCACCCTTGAAGCCGTCCAGAACCTTGGAGGCCTTCAGCAGGGCGACGCCGCCGCCGGGGACGATGCCTTCTTCCACGGCCGCGCGGGTCGCGTTGAGGGCGTCGTCGACGCGGTCCTTCTTTTCCTTCACTTCGACTTCAGTCGAACCGCCGACACGGACCACCGCAACGCCGCCGGCCAGCTTGGCCAGACGTTCCTGCAGCTTTTCCTTGTCGTACTCGGAGGTGGTTTCTTCGATCTGGGCGCGGATCTGCTTGATGCGGGCTTCGATCGCGGCCTTGTCGCCGAGGCCGTCCACCAGGGTGGTGTCGTCCTTGGTGATGGTGACCTTCTTGGCGCGGCCGAGCATCTCCATGGTGACGCTTTCGAGCTTGATGCCCAGGTCTTCGGAGATCACTTCACCGCCGGTCAGGATGGCCAGGTCTTCGAGCATCGCCTTACGACGATCGCCGAAGCCCGGAGCCTTCACGGCCGCGACGCGCAGGCCGCCACGGAGCTTGTTGACCACCAGAGTGGCCAGGGCTTCGCCTTCGACGTCCTCGGCGATGATCAGCAGCGGACGGCCCGACTGGACCACCGCTTCCAGCACCGGCAGCAGGGGCTGCAGCGAGGACAGCTTCTTTTCGAACAGCAGGATGGACGGCTCTTCGAGGACGACCTCCATCTTGTCGGCGTTGGTGATGAAGTAGGGCGACAGGTAGCCGCGGTCGAACTGCATGCCTTCGACGACATCCAGCTCGGTTTCCAGCGAGCGGGCTTCCTCGACGGTGATCACGCCTTCATTGCCGACCTTGGCCATCGCCTTGGCGATCATCTGGCCGACTTCGCTGTCGCCGTTGGCCGAGATGGTGCCGACCTGGGCGATTTCGTCGTTGGTGGTGACCTTCTTGGACACGGCCTTGATTTCGGCCACGACCTTGATCACGGCCTTGTCGACGCCGCGCTTCAGATCCATCGGGTTCATGCCGGCGGCGACGCGCTTGAGGCCTTCAACCACGATGGCCTGGGCCAGGACGGTGGCGGTGGTGGTGCCGTCGCCGGCCTTGTCATTGGTCTTGGAGGCGACTTCGCGGATCAGCTGGGCGCCGAGGTTCTCGAACTTGTCTTCCAGTTCGATTTCCTTGGCCACGGACACGCCGTCCTTGGTCGAGCGGGGGGCGCCGAAGGCCTTTTCGATGACCACGTTGCGGCCCTTGGGGCCCAGGGTCACCTTC
>CANCGR010000516.1 GCA_947377625.1 Gammaproteobacteria bacterium
GGCGTGACGCGATTGCTCAGGCCCCAGGCCGACGCCAAGGGCCTTCTGCTGCGCCTCGACTGCGACTGCGACCCGAACCTGGGGTGGGTGCGGTCCGATCCGGTGCGCCTGCGTCAGGCGCTGTTCAACCTGGTCGGCAATGCGGTGAAGTTCACGGAGCGCGGCTCGGTCACGGTGCGCTGCACGGCGCCTCGTCCCGGCTTCCTGCGCTACGAGGTGATCGACACAGGCGTCGGCATTCCGGCCGAGGTGCAAGGCCGCATCTTCCAGCGTTTCGACCAGGGCGACGCATCGACCACGCGCAAATTCGGCGGCTCCGGCCTGGGCCTGGCGATCACCAAGAAGCTGGCGGAGATGATGTCGGGCGCCGTGGGTTTCACGTCCGAAGAGGGCCTGGGCTCGAACTTCTGGCTGGAAGTCAGAGCCGAGCCGACCGAAGCGGTCGCGGCCACAACGGAAAGCCTGGAGCCGGTGCTCGACGGCCTGCGCGTGCTGGTGGTCGAGGACAACCCGACCAACCGGATGATCGCCACCAAGCTCTTGGAAAGCCTGGGCGCCCACGTCTCGACCGCCGCCGACGGCTATCTGGGGGTCGAGGCCGCCGAGACCGGCGACTTCCACCTGATCCTGATGGACATCCAGATGCCCGGCATCGACGGCCTGGAGGCCGCCCGCCGCATCCGCGCCCTGGGCGGCGCCGCGGCCGAGACCCCGATCGTGGCGCTCACCGCCAATGTGCTGGCCCACCAGCGCCGCACCTACCTCGACGCCGGCATGGACGGCGTGGTCGGCAAGCCCATCTCGCCCGGCGCCCTGCTGCGTGAAATCGCGCGCCTGAGCGCGCCGGCGCCCGAAACCGCGGAAACGGCCGCGGCCTAGTAGAGGCGGGTCGTTTCGCCGCCGCCGATCGGCATGGCGACGCCGTTGACCCAGCCGGCTTCGTCCGAAAGCAGCCAGCAAATCGCCTGGGCCACCTCGTCGGCCTCGCCCAGCCGGTTCGTCGCCGAGTGCCGCGCGATGGTCGCCGCCATCAGCACCGGCGCGGCGTCGACATAGGGGTCGACCATCTCCGAATGGGTGAAGCCCGGGCAGACGGCGTTCACCCGCAGCCCCTTGTCGCCGTAGTCGACCGCCGCGCTGGCGCTCAGCCCGATCACGGCGTGCTTGCTGGCGCAATAGGCCGAGTGACCCAGGTCGGACGGCTTGGTCCCATAGATCGACGACAGGTTGACGATCGAGCCGCCGCCGCCCGCAAGCATCGCCGGAATCTCATGCTTCAGGCAGACGAAGACCGCCCGCAGGTTGGTGTTGATCGCCTCGTCCCAGCCCTCAAGGGGAACATCGGCGACCGGCGTCAGCGTCGGGCCCGTGATGCCGGCGTTGTTCACCGCTCCGTCCAGCCGCCCGAAGGACTTCACCGCCTCGGCCACCATCGCCTCGACCTCGGCGGGATTGGTGACGTCGGCCTGTACAAACATGCCCTCGCCCCCGGCCGCGCGGATCCGCGCCAGCACCGCCTCGCCCTTGTCGCGCCGCCGCGCGGCCAACACCACCTTGGCGCCCTCGGCCGCCGCCCGCACCGCGGTCGCCGCGCCCAGGCCGGAGCTGGCGCCGGTGATCAGCACAACCTTATCCTGCAATCGCGTCATGTGAGGTTCCCCCAGCGCAGTTTGTTCATGGCCAGGTCATACCGACAATGACCCCTTGCCGGATGCGCCGCGCTCTTCGCCTGCCCCGCTTGGCCCACTTCCATCGGCGGGGCGGCCGATGCTAAGCGTTCGGCGAACCGACCTTGAACCGCCCAGGAGCCTCGATGACCCTCGTCCCCAGCCCGCGGACCCTTCTGTTCACCGCCGCGACGGCCGCGTTCGCCACCGGCGCCCTGGCCCAGACACCGGCCGCGCCCCCCGCCGACTTCGCGGTCTGCTCGGCCTGCCATGAGAGCACCGCCAAGGCGGGCCCCTCGCTCGGCCCCAACCTCTTCGCCATCGGCGGCCGCAAGGCCGGGTCCGTGGCCGACTACGACTATTCGCCGGCGATGAAGACCTATGGCGCGGCCTGGACCGCCGACAACCTGGCGGCCTTCATCCTGGATCCCGCCAAGGCGGTCCCGAACAACAAGATGGACTACGGCGGCGCGTCCGACGCCGCGGCCGCCAAGGCCATCGCCGACTATCTGATGACCCTGAAGGGTTGAGCCGCCTTTGAAGGCTTGAGAGCGGCCTGCGAGCCCATTAAAGCTCGTGACGCGTGTTTGCTGGCCATACCGGAGCTTTGAATGAAAACGTCCCGCACCGTCGTCCTGGCCGCCCTCGCCGGCGCCGGCTTCGCGCTCTCCATCGCGTCCGCCGCGCTCTCCGCCGGCAGCCCGGTCGAAGAACGGCAAGCGACGATGAAGCACGTCGGCCAGACCATGAAGGAAGCCACCGCCTTCACCGGCGCGGCCACGCCCTATGACGCCGCCAAGGTGAAGAGCCTGATGGACGGCCTGGGCGCCGACGCCAAGAAGCTGAAGGGCCTCTATCCGGCCGACAGCGCCAGCGATCCGAAGACCGCCGCCGACCCGAAGGTGTTCTCCAACAAGGCCGACTTCGACAAGCGTCTGGCCGAGATGGGCACGCTGGCCGCCGCGGCCGGCAAGGCCAAGGACACCGACAGCTTCAAGGCGGCGTTCAAGCCGGTGGGCGATACCTGCAAGTCCTGCCACGACATCTATCGGATGAAGAAGAAGCCGGCCTAAGAGCCGCCACAAATTATCGGGGTTTGGGGATGCTGAAGCGCGGTCTGATCGTCGTGGGCCTGCTGGCCCTCGTGGTGCTGGCCGCGCTGTGGGTCCTGACCGCGCCGAAAAAGCTGCCGGCCTCAGAGCTGGAGGCGGGCTACACGCCCAACGTCGCCAATGGCGAGGTGATGTTCACGGCGGGCAACTGCTCGGCCTGTCACGCGGCGCCCGGCCAGGACGACCGCACGCAGCTGGCCGGGGGTCTGAAGCTCACCTCGCCCTTCGGGACGTTCGTGACGCCCAACATCTCGCCCGACCCGAAGTTCGGGATCGGCGGCTGGACCGAGGCCGAGTTCGTCAACGCCATGAAGCGCGGGACCGGCCGCCACGGCGAGCACCTCTATCCGGCCGACAGCGCCAGCGATCCGAAGACCGC
>CANCGR010000517.1 GCA_947377625.1 Gammaproteobacteria bacterium
GGCCACGGCGCCGTCACGTCTTCGTTCCTCTATCACTACGCGCGTTTGATCGAGATTCTCGTGTCGCTCGAATTCATCGAGCGATACATGGATGATCCTGAACTGGCCAGCGACGATCTGCGCGCGGACGCCGGGATCAACAGCCTGCACGGCGTGGGCGCGAGCGAGGCGCCGCGCGGCACGCTCTTCCACGACTACACCGTCGATCGCAACGGGCTGCTGCAAAAGGTGAACCTCATCGTCGCGACCGGGCAGAACAACCTCGCGATGAACCAGACCGTCGCGCAAATCGCGCGGCATTTCGTGAAGGGCGACGCGATCACCGAGCCGATGCTCAACCGCATCGAGCACGGCATCCGCTGCTACGATCCGTGCCTGAGCTGCTCGACGCACGACGCGGGGCGGATGGCGTTGCGTGTTCGCCTGAGCGGCACCGACGGCCGCGTGATCAACGAGGTCTGTCGCGATTAATTTTTCGCCATGAATTCTCCGCCTGAGGCAACGATCGACACCGAACTGCTCGTCATCGGCTACGGCAACACGCTCCGGCAGGACGACAGCGTCGGCCCGCGCGTCGCCGAGCGGATCGAGGCGCTGCATCTGCCCGGAGTGCGCACGCTGATCTGCGATCAACTTTCGCCGGAGCACGCCGAGTCGCTCGCGCACGCGCGTGTGGCGGTCTTCGTCGATGCGGTGCGCGGCGCGCCGCGGCACGTGCGGTTGCAACCGGTGAAGCCCGGCGCGACGACCCAACTCATGGCGCACGCCGCCGAGCCCAACACGATGCTCGCGCTCGCGCGCGACGTCTACGGCCGAGCGCCCCAGGCGTGGCTACTGCCGATCCCCGCCTTGCGGATGGGCTTTGGCCAGAATCTGTCCGTAACCGCGAGCCGCGGCGTCGACGCCGCTATCCAAACGATCACGCGCTTCGCGCACGTGGCGATCTGACGGGGGCGCCGCGGCCAACATACGCGCCGCTAATCGCACCGCGCAGGCGGCTTCTTTGAGGACACGTGTCCGTCTTAGATTTTGACCGCCGGGGCATCTCGCGGCATTGAAAAACTCGCCCGTCTGACCCCGCAGTCCGCACGTTGCGGACAACCTCAACACCCCGGCAGCCATGAACCCACGTCAGACTGGTTTGTTTGCTCGCAGCTTGCTGCGACGCTTTCTTCTTCTCGCCCTCGCGCCCCTGTTGGCGCTCGGCCTATCGACGACGCTGCGCGCTCAAACGAGCAGCGGCACGGTCACCGGTATCGTCAGCGATGGTGCCAACGGCAAATATCTCGAGGGCGTCGAAGTGATGCTCCGGGACACGGCCATCCTGGGTGCGACGGAACGCGACGGCGCCTTCACCCTGCGCAACGTGCCGGCGGGCACCTACACGCTTGTCGTGAATTATCCCGGCTCCCGGACCGAGGAAATTCCCTTCACGCTCGCCGCCGGCCAGACGCGCGAATTTCCCGTGAAGCTCACGTCGGAAGTCTTCCAGATGTCCGAGTTCAAAGTCGTCGGCGCGAAGGAAGGCATGTCGCAGGCGATCGCGCTGCAAAAGATCGCGATCAACTCGAAGCTCATCGCAGCCGGGGACCAATACGGCGACATCGCCGAGGGCAACGCAGCCGAATACCTGAAGTTCCTCCCGGGCGTCGGCGTCGACTACAACGCCAACGACGCGCGCGCGATCACGCTGCGCGGGATGAACACGGCGTTCACCAACGTCTCGATGGACGGCAACCCGCTCGCCAGCGCGACGTCGGGCAATCTCAACCGCCGCTTCGAATTCGAGCAGGTCGCGATCAACAACGTCGAAACCGTCGAGGTCTACAAGACCCTCACCCCCGAGATGCCCGGCACGAGCACCGGCGGCACGATCAACATGGTCACGAAGAGCGCGTTCGATCGCGAGGGCAGCCTCATGACCTACCGCGCCTACCTCCAGGCCACGAGCACCGATCTCTATCTGCACAAATCCGAGGGCTGGGGCCAGGAGCGCACGCGCAAGATCATGCCCGGGATCGATCTGAATTTTGCCGCGCGTTACGGCGAAAATCTCGGCGTGAACGTGAACTACAAAAATTCCCAGCTCTTTAACGATTACCCACGCTCCAGCTACACATGGGACTACAACCCGACCAACGGCGGCCTCGCGACGCAGCCTGCCCTCACCTCGTGGAATCTACAGAACGAGCAGAAGGACACGCGCCGCCAGTCCATCTCCGGCAAGATCGACTACCGGCTCGCGCCGAAGTCCAAACTCTCGCTCGTCGGCCAGTGGTCGTTCTACGATCTACTGTTCACCGACCGCACGACGACGGTGAACACCGGCGCGCTGGCCTCGCTCGCCTCGACCGCACCCGTCGCGTTTGGCCCGACGACGGTCAATGGGCTCGCCGGCAAGGGTTCGGTGACGTTTGGCACGATCAACCGCTGGAAATCCGGCGTGACATGGGATGGCGCGCTGAACTTCGAGCATGAGTATGCCAACGGCGCCAAGCTCAACAGTTCGCTCTACTGGAGCCAGGCCTACAGCAAATACCGTGACACGACCGGCTCGTGGTATTCCGACGCCGTGATCTCGCGCACGAACCTCACGGTGAATTTCGCCAACATCGGCGGCGTGGTGCCGTCGTATACTGCGTTCGATAGCACGGGCGCCGCGGTGAACCTGCAGGATCCGACCGCGTTCGCCATGTCGCAGGTGCGCAGCCGGCCGCAGACGGGCGTCGATACGCGCGACGGCTTCTCGATCGACTACAAGTCGGCGAACTACAACGGGACGATTCCGGTGTCGTTCAAGACGGGCGTGCGCGTCGACTATACGAGCCGCAACATCGAGAACCACGTTTTTAATCGCACGACGTTCCCCACCGCGATCACGGGCACCTCATTGCTCAGCCTGATCGACACCGGATTCACCAGCCACTCGATCGGTTACGGATTGCCGGCCTACAGCTTCGTCAATCCTTACACCGCCTACTCCGCCCTCGGCGGACTCGGCTACCTGCCCTGGACGCCGGCGAGCGACACCGTCGCCCGCTTCGATGATACGACGAAGGCCGGCTACCTCCGCCTCGACGTCACGCCGCTCGAACATCTCACGATCGTGGGCGGTGCGCGCTACGAGGATCGCCTGACCGACGTTGAAAACCGGCTGCCCACGCTCACGAGCATCGTGAAGAGCAAGTTCACCGACAAACGCTGGTTCCCCTCGGTCAACGTGAAATACACGCCGCGCCAGAGCCTGGTCTTCCGCCTCGGCGCCGCCAAGTCGATCGGCCTGCCCGACTACAGCGTGCTGCTGCCCGGCGCGCCCGCGATCACCGATCCGAATCCGAGCAGCAACGCGCGCGGCAAGGTCACGATCTACAATCCGAACCTGAAGCCCTACACCGTCGATAATTTCGACGCCGGCGTGGAATACTACTTCAGCCGCTCGGGCGTGCTGCAGCTCTCAGTCTTCCGGAAGGATTTTCGCAACTTCATCGTGACGGCCACGCAGTCGCTCACGAACGAATCCGCCGCCAGCCTCGGCATCGATCCGAAGAGCCTCGTCTCCTCGATCGATCAATACGACGTGACTTATAACTTCAACGTGGCGGAGCCCGGCCACTACAACGGCGTCGAGGCCGGCTACTCGCAAAACTTCAGCTTCCTGCCGAAGCCGTTCAACACGCTCGGACTCCAGATCAACTTCACGGTGCTCAGCGTCGATCCGATCGAGAGCAAGGCGGTCTTCAGCTCCACCGATGCCGCGCTCAACCGCGCGATCCTCGAGCAGATTCAGAAGACCATGGAATTCGCCGCCGTGAAGCGCGCGCTCAACGTCCAGCTCAACTACTCCATCGGCAAACTCGGCATCAACGTGGTCTCGAACTACACGGGCTACGTGCTGAAGGCGTTTTCGCAAAAGACCGTGAAGTTCACCGACGTCGCCGCGAACGCCTACTACAACGAGCTGCAGTATCAGGCGCCGCGTAACGTGGTCGACGTGCGCCTCGATTACAAATGGAGCAAGCGCTACACGCCGTATTTCCAAGCGCGCAACGTCCTCGGCCGGGCGATCATCACCTCGACGCCCCTGCTGCCCTTCAACCACGCCGAATACGGCGATCCGATCTACGAGTTTGGTGTGCGCGGTGCGTGGTGAACGCGGTGTTCGCACCAGCACCCCGCGAAGGCCCGCCGGCAACGGCGGGCCTTTTCATGAGTCCCGGGGGCATACGGTGACTGGGTGGGCCGGG
>CANCGR010000518.1 GCA_947377625.1 Gammaproteobacteria bacterium
TATAAGTGATTGTATCCAGAACGCCACCTACAATACCGCTAACAACACCACCGGCAGTAACGCCTGCAGCAACAGTATTTGTACTTGCCCAAACACCACCTGAAATAGTATCAGCTAATGTTATAGTAGAACCCTGACAAACTGAATCATGACCAGTAATGCCACCAGCTGATGGAGGAATACCAACATGAATGAGCTTAGCAGCCCAGCTTGTACCACAAATATTAGTAACTGTGTAAGTGATAGTTGCTGTGCCTACTGCTACTCCTGTTACTACACCCATTGTATCAACGGTAGCAAACAGAGTATCAGATGAAGACCAGGTACCGCCCAATACGCTGTCAGATAAAGCCCTTGTAAAGCCAACACCAACGCTATCAAGACCAGTGATCATTGAAGCAGCACGATCAACAGTGATTGTCTGAGACGCTACGAATGAACCACAAGCATTTGAGAAAAGATAAGAGATAATAGCAGTACCCTGTCCGCGACCGGTTACGAAACCAGCAGCATCAGGAGTAGCGACACCTGAGTTGCTGCTCAACCAAGAACCACCAGCAATTGTAGCTGTAAAATGTACCCATGAACCAACGCATACACCAGTTGCACCGGTAATAGAACCAGCGGAAATAGGCGTATCAATAGTGATCACCCTGTAAGATGTATCTGTACGGCAAGTACCATTAAATATGTAACGAACTGTATCAAGACCAGCGGTAACACCAGAAACCATACCAGTAGTAGAGATAGTTGCGTTGCTGTTTGAGATAGACCATACACCACCAGTATTAGAGTTGGTCAATGTAACGAATGAAGAAGTACAAACTGTACCAGGGCCCAGGATTGGAGCAGCACCGATACCTGTATCAATTGTAACTGCAAACCATGTAGTTATTGCTCCGCATGCAGTTGTTTTTGTATAAACTATTGTATCAATACCACTTGCAACACCAGTTACAACACCGGTTGAAGCGTCAACAGTAGCCAATGCAGTATTCATGCTGCTCCAGCTGCCACCTGTAACCGAATCAGATAATGTAATAGTTGAGTGCTGACAAACTAAAGACGCACCAGTAATAGCTGGCAACGGAAGTGTACCAACAACTACAGTGTGTGTAGATGTAGTTGCACCGCAGGCAGTAGTAACTGTGTAAGAAATTGTAGCAGTACCATTTGCGATACCATGTACCAGACCTGCAGCAGTAACCACAGCGATAGATGATGAGCTGCTGCTCCAAGTACCACTTGCTGATGTATCAGAAAGTGTAATAGAATCACCAACACAAACTGAAGAAGTACCAGTGATTGCACCGATAGCAATGGTATATACTGTGATTGGGAAGCTAACTGTAACCATTCCGCATGATGTAGTAACTGTGTACATAGCAGTATCAAGACCGCTGGCAATACCCGTTACAGAACCAGTTGAAGAAATAGAAGCAAGCGATGTGTTGCTGATGCTCCAGGTACCACCTGCTGTAGTATCAGCGAGTGTTGTAGAAGAACCGATACAAACAGTTGAAGCACCTGTGATAGCACCTACACTTGAAGTACCTACTGTGATTGCAAACATTGATGTATCAGCACCACAGGCATTTGTTACAGTATAATAAACTGTATCGGTACCCGCTGCAACACCATGAACTGAACCTGAAGTTGAAACAGTAGCCAGGGCAGTGTTTCCGCTCATCCATGAACCACCTGAAACTGTAGAAGTAAGTGTAGTTGAAGAACCAACACATACACTTGAAGCACCAGAGATTGTACCTGCAGATACTGTGTTCACCGTAACTGTATGCATCAAAGTAGTTGTACCGCAAGAGTTAGTTACTGCATAATAAATAGTATCTACACCGGCAGCAACACCTATTACATCACCAACTCCGGTAACTGTAGCAACTGAAGCATGGGCACTAGTCCATGTACCACCCGAAGTAGTATCAGAAAGCCTGATGGTATCACCAACACAAACTGAAGAAGCACCGGTCAAAGCGCCAACTGTAATTGTATAAACTGTAATTACTTTATTCACTGTAACAGGGCCACAAGCAGCAGCAACTGTATACATTACTGTATCAGTACCTGTAGCAACACCATGAACAGCTCCTGTAGTAGAAACGGTAGCAACTGAAGTATTGCTTACAGACCAGATACCACCAACTGAAGTATCAGCCAAAGCAATATTCGAACCTACACAAACACTTGATCCGCCGGTAATAGCGCCAACTGAAGCAGTACCAACAGAAATTACATGCATAGCAGTATCATTGCCACAGGAATTAGTAACAGTATAATAAATAGTATCCATACCCACTGCAACACCCATAACAGAACCTGAAGTAGATACGGTAGCAAGAGCAGTATTTCCGCTCATCCAGGTACCACCTGTTGCAGTAGCAGTCAACAGAGCGGTAGTTCCTGTACAAACAGTAGAAGCACCGGCAATTGTTCCGGCAACAGGTAAAGGATTAACTATCAACACTGCAGTATCAGAAGAAGCCGAAACACCGCTATCATTATAAGCAAATGCACGGTACATATTACCAGACAAGCCCAAACCAGCAATAATTGTAAGTGTATCATTTGATTCACCGGAGTAAACGCTGCCATTGTGCACTGTATCCCATGTTGACCCATTGAACTTCTCCCATACATAGAGAGCAGACGGATCAGTAGATAACACGTGAAGCATTGTAGTTGTTCCCTGGCAAACAGTATCGTTAGAAGGACCGGCAGTAATAGAAGGTGCCTGGGCCTTTACGGTAACTGAACAAAAGATCAAACAAAGGGTAATGAGGTTTGACAAGTAAAATAATTTCTTCATTTCAATAAATTTTATTAAATTTTATTAAATATCTACCGCAAGGTACGACAGTCTTGTAAAACGGCAAAATTAGTGATTGAAGGTAGTTTTTGCAAATTCGAACAACGATATGTGTAAAATTAGTTTTTTTATATGTTTTATTTGTCGATTCTAATGGGTAACTAACCATGTTTGCTGCATTTAATAGCGCTTTTACGCTAGCCTCTCCAAGCCATATATATGCAAAGTTCGGCTAGCGTGTC
>CANCGR010000519.1 GCA_947377625.1 Gammaproteobacteria bacterium
TATCGCTCGCCTGTCCGCACGATCGCCGATAGTAGCTTCTGGGCATCAATAGTAGCATCCTTCTGTTCCAGTGAACTCAGGCAATAGTCACAGCTGCCGCAATAGGCAGGGAAGGGCTCACCAAAGTACTGCATCAGGTATTGCCTGCGACAGGTATCACTTTCGCAAAACTGCTCCATCATCCTCAGCTTATTCATGGAGATGGCCGTCTGTTCCGGATTACCTTCAACCATCGCAAATCGTTTGAGCTTGATGATATCGCCCTTGGAGTAAAACAGGATCGCATCACTCTTCAGTCCATCACGACCGGCACGGCCGGTCTCCTGGTAGTACCCTTCAATATTTTTAGGCACATCATGATGAATGACGTACCGCACATTCGATTTATCGATACCCATGCCGAAGGCAATGGTCGCAACAATTACATTGTATTCATCCTTTTGAAAAGCTTCCTGCACCCTGCTGCGCTCATTGGGGTCCAGCCCTGCATGATAGTGGGCTGCCTTAATCCCCATCGATTTCAGGCTGGTGGCTATATCTTCCGTGGAAGAGCGCGAAAGCGCATAGATAATGCCGCATTCGTCCTTGTGCTTATTAATATATTCGGCTATTCTGCCCAGCACATTCTGCTTGGGCCGGACATAGTACCAAATGTTGGGTCTGTTAAAGCTGGAGATAAACACCTGCGCCGATGGCACCTCCAGTTTGGCAACAATATCATTCTGGGTTATTTTATCGGCACTGGCAGTAAGTGCCAGGACTGGTGTATTCGGAAAACTCTGCTTTAAAATGGCCAGCTTCAGGTACTCCGGCCTGAAATCATGTCCCCAGGAAGATATACAATGCGCCTCATCGATCGCAAACAACGAAGGGTTCAGTTTTCGCAAAAATTCTATGAACGAACTACTGTTGGCTGGTATACGCTCAGGAGCTATATAAAGCAATTTGATATTACCGAGCTGCGCTTGTGTGATCACCTCTCTTTGTTCTTCAGGCGATTGCGATGAGTTGAGGAACGCAGCATGTATACCATTTGCCAGCAACGAATCGACCTGATCCTTCATCAATGCTATAAGCGGAGAAACCACTATAGTAATACCCGGCAACAGCATAGCCGGCAACTGAAAACAGATACTCTTACCACCACCTGTTGGCATGATCGCCATCACATCCTTACCCTTTAATATAGTCTCAATAACGGGGAGCTGGTTAAGCCTGAAATTGTCATAACCAAAAAAATGTTTCAGCGCCTGGTGAAGGCGTTCGGTAGAATAATTGTTCATAAGTGAAATTCGATCAAAAACTGGCAAAAGCGTTAGCACTGCAATTTAATCAACAAAAGCCATTCCTGTCACTATCAAATTGCTGCTACCCCTGGCAAGTATACGGCCATCCATATCATATACATGGCATTCTACATTAATGATCTTCTTGCCAGATCGCATCACTTTTGATTCAGCCCTTAACCTTCCACCTTCCTTTAAAGCATACAGGAAATCTACATTCAGCGTAAGCGAAGTATAGTGCATTTCTGTATCCATACTCACAACCGCCCATCCAATTGCCTCATCAATTACCAGGCTCATCATACCACCATGAATATTGCCATACGGATTGGTCATTTCCGGCCGCACCAGTATATCGAGTACAGCCTCTCCTTTTTCAATACGTTCCAGGGTGAATCCCAGCCAATTACCAGCCGGTGAGCGTGAATCAGTCACCACCTTTCCCTCAAATGTTTCCTTTATCCATTCCAGCACCTTACCCCTCGGTATTTCCTTATAACTCATGGCAAAAATCTATTTTAGCCGACAAAGGTATGCCAGTACAAATATCTCCCGCCAATAGCAGAATTGACGCTACCTATCCGTCACACAATCTTCCACATGTAACGTATGAAAAAGCCGGTGCGCCACAGGTGCAAGAATAAGGCTGATATTGGCTATGAACGCCACACCGCTAAATAATGCATAGGCTGAAGAAAACAATTTACCAGCGACATTATCTATAGAAACAACCGGCCCCATTCCGCTCAATATCATAGATGCGTTGTGTACTGAATCTATCCAGTTTATATGCCCAATATAGTGATACCCTAAAACCCCTATAGCCAGGCACACAGTCAATATTGCAGTGGCAACCGCAATGCTCTTAAAAACCCGGCCAAAGAAAATATTCATTGGGGCAAGCGGCTGGCTTTTATGTTCGAATAACATGGACTTTAATATGGCGCTAAAAAAGGTGAACAATAAACTCGGCGCCAAAAATATCGAAAAATATATCAACATAAATACCGTTCCCTTATCTCGCCCACCGTTTGTAATAGCCTGTCCCGGTTTTTTTGCGGGAAGGATGCCGTGGGGGGAGTTTGTAACGCCCGTCATAGATAATGTCACCATGTTCTTCGGCACAATTCGCGCCCAACTATGCTCACCGAAACTCCCTTTGGTAATCAACCTGGTGGTAAGAACTGTATACAATATTCCACCCCGAATATCCGTTTCCTACCAAACCACTTCATGAAAAAACTGCTCTTCCTGCTTACCACCCTTTGCATACTCAACGCCCACGGACAAAACATCACTACGCTGGCCGGGAATGGCTCGGCGGGATTTGGCGGCGATGGCGGCAGTGCCGGGATGGCGCAGCTCAATGGGCCGTTTGGTGTGGCTGTAGACAATAATGGGAATGTTTATGTGGCAGACAGGTTCAATAACTGCATTAGAAAAATAGATGCGGCGGGTATCGTTTCCACAATTGCCGGCAATAATACGGGTGGATACAGCGGTGACAACGGCCCCGCAACTGCTGCCTCATTAAGCGGTCCGACTGGCGTGTGTGCCGATAGGAAGGGGAATATTTTTATTGCAGATCATGGCAATAACCGGGTGAGAAAAGTTAGCCTGGGCATGATCACAACTGTTGCCGGCAATGGTACCGCGGGGTTTACAGGCGACGGTGGCCCCGGCACCAATGCTGCACTTAACGGGTTACGGGGAGTGGCCACAGACCAGTATGGCAATATCTTCATTGCCGACCAAAGCAACAACCGCATCAGGAGGCTCGACACTTCGGGGGTAATCACAACCATTGCAGGCAACGGCGCAGCGGGGTTTAGCGGCGATGGCGCCACTGCAACTGCCGCACAATTATTTAATCCGGGTGGTGTCGCAATCGATGATTCGGGGAACGTGTTTATAGCAGATGTTGATAACTCACGGATAAGGAAAGTTTCAACCACAGGAATGATCTCGACCTATGCCGGAACGGGC
>CANCGR010000520.1 GCA_947377625.1 Gammaproteobacteria bacterium
ACTTTAATAACTTCTTTGGGCCTTGCTAACATGGTGGGTTACGGAGAAGCTCCTGCCATCAGCTACTACAATATCACCGTCCCGGAAATGATTGCATCGCTTGAAGCAAAAAGGGGAATGATAGAACGATATGCACTTACGGACCCTGGCCGTTTCTGGCATTTTTTGCACCACCTGTTACCGGGGCAGCATTTCCTGACAGCAGCTCTTGATATTGCAGGTTGGGATCTTTTCGCACAAATGCGTCGCCAGCCTTTGTATAGCCTGCTGGGGTTAAAATGGGAGCAGATGCCCGTAACTGACTATACCATAGGGATAGATACAGCTGAAGAAATGGTAGCGAAAATGCAGGCACACCCTTGGCCAGTGTACAAAGTAAAGGTGGGTGGCCCTGATGATATTGATAAACTAAGAGCCCTCAGAAGCCATACAGAGGCTCCGTTTCGCGTTGATGCCAACGAGGGATGGACATTTGAACAGGCAAAGCTTCTTTTACCTGAGCTGGCGCAACTTGGGGTGCAATTGGTGGAGCAACCCCTCGTACGCACTGAATGGGAAGCAATGATAGAATTGAAAAAGAGCTCCCCACTCCCTTTATACGCGGACGAGAGTTGCGTAACCGAGCAAGATGTTGCCAAGTGCGCCGCCGGTTTTGACGGTATAAACATTAAAATGACCAAGTGCGGGGGCATTACACCCGCAGTTAGAATGATAAAGGAAGCCCGTTCGCTTGGGTTGAAAGTGATGATGGGTAGTATGAATGAGTCAACAATAGGCTCGGCAGCAATTGCCCATATGCTCCCCTTGCTAGATGAAGTTGATGCCGATGGCCCGTTACTCCTGACTCAGGATGTTGCTGAGGGCTTAACTTATGATAATGGACGTATTGCAGTAAGTGGCAGACCGGGCTTAGGGGTGAGGTATACCGGGTTAAAGGATAGGTAATAGTTTGGGAAGTTAACTGCAAGGTTTGGTGCGCATATATAAGCAGCAGGCCTAAAGAAATCTGTTAGTCAGGCGTTACTTGTCAATAACAAAATGCAATAAAGAAACGTTCCCAGATCCGTATATTTTCAGAATGTATTGGCCGGCAGCCATGCTGCCTTCCATGTTAATGCTCTCTTGAACCCGGCCCCCATGAGGAATCATCGAATCCTTGTACACTACTTTCCCGAGCATATCAACAACTTCATATGGCATGGGGTCATCCACCATTTTGGTGAGCTTGCCGCTAATGGTGAAATGGCCATTGTTAGGGTTTGGGAACATTGTGAACGCATTACCGTTAATTTCAAATTCTTTAACTAGTAAAGCGAGGTAGTCGGCGTACACAACAATGGTATTGCTATTAGACGATAGACTGGTTGCACAAGGAGTGCTACAGCTAATGCTGCAATAAAAGGTGTCATTGGAATATACATCGGTTAAAAATGAAGACGATGTAGCGCCGGGCACAGCCAAACCGTTTCTATACCATTGGTAGGTTGGCGATGAACCACAAAACGATATTTCTGAATAGAGTGTCACGGGCTGCCCAAAATAGGCAACCGAATCATTTGTGGTCAATGAAATAGTTGCGGTTGGGGTAACCGTTGGGGTAACTACCATAGTCTTAATTGCCGATGAAACAGAATCAGGGGCAGGGCAGATGGCACTGCTGATAAGTATACATTTGATAGCATCGCCGTTAGCAGGTGGGTATTTTAACGTAACTCCCGAATCAATGATAATTCCGAATTTTTCCCATAAAAAGTGAGGTGTGCTTCCAGCGTTCACTACCGATGGTGTAAACGTTACGCTATCACCACTACAAACACTGTCACCGGGGCTTTCAGCAATGGTAACTGATGGGCTTACAGTATTATTTATTGTTATTCTACTGCGGGTTCTTGCCGATCCACAAGCGTTGGTTACGGTATAGATAATTGTGTCGATTCCTGCTGAAATACCGTTAACTACGCCAGTGGCAACAGTCACATGACTGTTAGCCGCACTCCAGGTACCTCCACTTGTTCCCGAACTGGCAACTGAAACCGAAGACCCAACACAAACACTATCAGGACCGGAAATTGAACCTGCAACGGGTGCCGGAACAACTGCACTCATTGTAATATTGTTTGAGTTGGTATAAATGGTGTCGTCCTGAATAGATGTGAGTATACATTTAACTACGTCGCCGGTACTTAACGCGTTTGTTGCAAAACCGGAAGCATCGGTTCCTGACGCTGCGCTATTTACGAACCATTGGAAATGCCTGTTACTTACACTGTGCGGTGTGGCCAGGAAACGGACAGTATCGCCAATGCACGATACAGAAGATGCAGTGCCTATTGATATTGAAGGGATGACAATAGTATTGTTGACTGAATTTGTCATTACGACTGGATTGTCATCGAAGTAGATTCCTGCCCGGTTGCTAATTGCAGTGCCATCGGCGATACCCGTATATGCATCAACGTTAAACGTTACCATGCCGGTGCAATGGTTGTGGTGACTACTGTCGGGGAGTTTAATGTTAGGGAATTCAAATTTTACGATATTGTGTCCGCCCCCTGTAAGAAATGCAATGCTCATGGCAGCACTCACACTTGTTATTCTTAGTGTATGGATGTTTAAGTTGTTCGATAGTGTGTCCAAAATGAATATGTTTTCAGCAGTATCATTGCCGTCATTTTCGAATTCAATGGCATAATGCAATTTGGTTCCGTTTAAGATATTTCCTTCAGGAACTACAGAAATGAAATTCGGATCAAAAGAGGATGTAACGGTATCGACCCTATCTATTACGTTATTTGAAGAGTCTGCGTCACCAACCGAAGGTGATACGGTGATTTTTGTATGGACAGTGTCACCTGGAACCAACCAGGTTGTGCCAGAGAGATTAACTTCATAATTAAGTATGGACGGAGGGAAAAGGGCAGATACTCCTGTTAAATTCCAGGTCAGTGAGTGCGGAGTGTAACCCGACAGGGATGAACAGTATGAAAACATAGTCGTGTCAACAATGTATTTGGGACTGATATTCAGTGTGACAATTGCATTTTTGGGCATGCACCGTAAGTTACTGACATTTATGCTGCCAAATGACATGTGTCTTCCTGCTCGTTGCACGGACGATGCAGCGAGGTCGAATGTGCTTCCAGAAACGGAGGAACAGGTTATTGCTATATTATTATTGCTAGTGTCATATCTTCCACTGCCTATAGTATCATAGATCACGCCTGAAGTTGGGCAGGAAATGCTGGCTATTGAGTCGAGCGAAGAAAGTTTGAATGCATAAACTGTACCGGGTGCTCCCCATGCCCTGTAGTAGACCCCACCGGTAATAGAAAGAGTGTCAATAGGTATACTTGCCGAATCAACTTCTACCAGGATTGGGGTTCTGTTCATCCATTCTGAGGCACTGTCAAAGCTGCAATTGCTGTTAAAATCATAATAGAAAGAAAGGCTGATATCGTTGCAGTTAAAATGAGGATAGGTGTAAACAACAGAATCTAGCGGTACAGCACCGCTATAAAGCACTTGTTTGATGCTGTAGGTTCCACTTGCGGCATATAGATGGCTGAACGTCCTCACCGAGCCAGTAGACGCGGGGGTAATAGTCAAGGTGTCTGAGTAACCATCGCCATAATTGTTTCTTAATATATAACTGGCCGTATGCGCAGGAAGGGTTACTCCAAAATCAGGGTGTCCACAATTTCTATTGATGAATGAAGAAAACAAAGTTGACATCGCGCCAATAGTTGGCGGCAGAACATTAATGGTTTTGAAGGCAACATCACTATCACAAGCCCCGGAGATGATGTTTCTTATGGTGTCGGTACCCACTGTGATACCTGTAACGGTATAGTCAGTTGAAGAACTGGTTGTGCCCGAAGCAACTGCAGTAGAAGTGAGCGCCCACGATGAGGAGAGGCCCCCATAATAACCAGCGTTGGTATAAATTGTGGGTACCCCCAATTGAATATCATTTGGGCCAAGCACCGGTGCTGAGAAAGCGCTGAGAACGCTCAGCAAATACCAGCCTGTACTCCCCGAGCAGCCAAACGAATCGGTCACCGTATAATCAAAAGGTATCCAGCCGCCACTTCGTCCGGATAGAGTTACCACTCCTGTACTTGATATTGTATCATCGGGTGAAACGGATGTCCAAGTGCCTCCGCCGGGGCCACCTGTTAGTGTTAGTGCTGTTGGAACTCCCCTGCAAATTGGTGTTGTTGGGCCAGTTACCATTCCGGGGTATGGATTTGCACGAACCATAAAATTTACTGAGTCATATACAAATGAGCAGAAATCGGAGGTGTATTTTACATAAGTAGTACCTGCATTAAGGGCAGTAGCAAACCCCCTGTTTGAATCTATTGGGCTTATGTATACAACGTTTGTATCGCCAACCTCCCAATTTCCATTTGCCGTTGCATAAGCCAGGGTTGCAGTGTCATAAACACAAAATACGTGCGGTCCGGTGATAGTACCTATACTAGGAACAGCGGCAACCCGAAAAGCATTGGTCGCAGTATAGCCTGTGCCAGCAACTGTATAGTTGTAACTTATCATTACACTTCCAGCCGATATTCCATGTATGAGTCCTGAGGTACTGTTGATTGTAGCAATTGAAGGGTTATTGCTACTCCATGTTCCTCCAGATATGTAGTGTCTTGCTGTTGTTGTATCGCCGATACATACTTTGCTGTGAATCGTTGATCCTGATGCGACTGTTATGGTGTCGGTAGTGAAATGACCGCTGCATGAACCACTAAGCGTGTAACTGATTGTGACTCTGCCCTGTGTCTTGCCGCGCACTAGCCCAGTAGCAGGGTTGATAGCAGCAATAGCTGTATCACTGCTTACCCACGTTCCGCCTGAAGCAGTATCATGGAGTCGTGTAGTGTCACCCAGGGCAACTGAATGCAATCCGGTAATTGACCCTGCCGAACATTGTGCAATGGCTGAGTTAGCGTTAATGATAAAAAGAAGGATGGGTAGCAGGAGCTTTTTCATACAGAAGTGTTTTCTAGGTATATAACGTAGGGCTCTATAAAGCAGTCGACTAAAGTACATGTTAGATTTATATAATCACAAAAAAAGTAACGAACGGTCGTTTTTTTTCACGAACGGTAAATATTATGGGGTTTGGGTGCAATTTTGATGCGTTATGCGAATAAAATTAAAGGAGGATTCTATCTAAAACCACGGAAACAATTTTTATCTTTATCCCTAAACTACAATCACTATGGGAATCATAATTTATCTGTTCTTTAATGGCAATGCAGAAGAAGCCATGAATTTTTATGCACAGGCTACCGGGGGTAGTGTCATCAATATAGGTAGGTATGG
>CANCGR010000521.1 GCA_947377625.1 Gammaproteobacteria bacterium
AAAAATAAGTGGGTATGATATTACTGGTCCCCGTTGTTTTCCTCCTGCCCTTCATGATTGTCTCCTCCCAGGCTAAAGTAACTGTTCTCTTCATCTTCTTCACCAGGTAATTCCTCCTTCGTATCATCAAATCCCGGTACGTCAAGGTCCTCGCCAGTCACGTCCAGCCGTAGGCTGCCGTCTTCATTAAGGAGGTCCCCGTCATCATCAACACTATCAATAGAAGAGCGGCGTATGTTGCGGTTGTCTATGGTGTCCATGTTGTAGTCAGAAGCCTCTAGCATTTGTATATCTTCGGCTGTAACGTCAGCATCAGTTGGCTCAGGTGCTGGTACTAAACCGTCCTGTTCAGCTTGCAATTCACTGGCTAATGGAAGCACCGGTGCAATTGAATCACCATCCAGACTATCCCTGCCGTTGTTGTTCTTTACCCTTGTAATGTCCTCACTCGCCGGGTAATGTGGGTATCCCTGAAACTTATCAATATTGTGTGGCGTTTCCATGTTGTCATTTTTTTACAAACCTAGTAATAGCATGCCACCACAGCCCTGATATGCATCATTTCAAAAAGAGATATTGGTTAGCATTCTTTGTAATTAATCAAACGGGATTTTCTTTGCGGCTTTGCTTCAATTAACCCGACCATGATTGAATAAACTGGGAACTGCGCCTCTGCGTCTTCGCGCGAAACCTCTAGTTTATGTTATGGGGTTAGCACTTGGAAAACATGCCGCTGACACTATCGCCAGCCCTAATTATTCTGCGCGCCCGCAGCCACCCATTTTTTAACCTGGGCTACCTGACAAGCCGACAATTGCAGCCCGCCTTGCGGCATAGCATTGTACCCTGCCAGGTGTTGTATGTCACCTAGTAGCCTTCCGTCAACGGCAGCGTTCTTTACACTGGCATAGTCTGTCAGGCTGCCGCCCGGTGCCGAAGTCGAATTATGACACCCTGTACAGTACTTCTGCATCATTGGGGCTATCCCCCCCCTGTAGGTGAAATTGTTGGAATCACAGATGCTATAACAGGCGCCACTATCAACGGCGCCGGTCTCTATCCATCTTCTTAGTAAGTTCAGTGAGGTTGCATTCAACCCCGGAGCCTCTGCCGGCATCACTTCGACACCTGTCCCCGGAATAGCTACCGACTGCCATATCTTACTGGCAGCTGGGTTACCGGGAATGATGCCCTTTTTCATGATACTGGTATAGCTGGTAAGGTCATACCCCGACCTGTGGGAAGCCGCGTCATGGCATCCGCTTTTTGCACAATTAGAGATAAAAATGGGCAGTATATCGCTTTCAAAACAAATATTGGGGTCACCGGTACGCAGATTTTGCGGAAGAACATACGGCGAATGAGTGCAAGAATTACCTATAAGGCAAACAACTCCAACCAACATCAGTGATCGCCACAAACTACTTGCTATTATTTTCATTTAATATATCTTACGTGATTCAAACTAATTAAGTACGCTTAAACGTGCACAATATTACACTATAAGTGTAGTTTAACGTTATAGTAACCATTTGAAAATGAAGAAGGTGCATAAACCGTGCCATTAACCCGGGCAAACCGATGACCTCCTTACTATTTTTTTGTTTTGCTCAGCAGCTGAAAAAACTGATCCAGCTGTGGCAATATAACAATGCGGGTCCTCCTGTTGGCGGCCCTGCCTTCACTGGTGGTATTGTCTGCAACCGGCACATACTCCGATCTGCCTGCCGCTGTCATACGTGCGGGTGGAATGTTGTATTGACTTTGCAGGATACGGGTGACCGAAGTAGCCCGCTTTACACTGAGATCCCAGTTATCATTTAAAACACCTTCGTGGTAAGGCACATTATCAGTATGCCCTTCCACCATGAACTCTATTTCCGGATGGGAAAGCAGTACCCTGGCCACCTTACCAAGTACTTCCTTTGCACGGTCTGTCACCTCATAGCGACCAGTCTTAAACAGCATTTTGTCTGAAATATCAATGTACACCACACCTTTATCGATCTTTATATTGATATCCTTGTCATCGAGATTGCCAATAGCGCCTTTAAGGTTCATTACAAGAGCCATTGTCATGGAATCCTTACGAGTAATAACAGCCTGAAGGTCCTTGATATAAGCATCCTTGGCACCCATTGTTTCCAGGAACTTATTGATGCTTTCAGCCTGCGCACCTGATATCACCGACAGATCCTTCAAGTGATTCAGGACCTGTTCATTGCTCGCCTTCTGGTCGCGCAATTGTGTTCTCAACTGCACTGTAGAACTCTTTTCCCCCACAAGTTGCTCCCTCAGCATGGCAACCAACGTTTCATATTGCGCTATAGAATCCCGCTTATTGGCATTCTGGACCGACAAATCGGTTTTGTCTTTTTCAAGCCTGGCAATTTTTGCATTTGCCTTTTTCATTTTTTTAGACATCCCCTGGCTACTCCCGGGAACGCCCAGTGCAAACATTACTATAAGTATTGTTACAAGTCCAGGCAATTGCTTTGTTTTCATAAACATCATTTTATTGATTGCACAAAACTATTTCCCCTATCCCACGAAATTCATGATACTACTCATTACAGATGCTGATTAAGGTTAGTATGGTTCAGGCGCGTCCGCTCCCAAAAGTGCAACGTCATTGACTAAACGTAGCCCGAAGGGCCTCAATAAAAATAACCGCCGGTGAAACCGCAATGTCATTAACTTAAGGAAGCCTGATAAGGCTTCAACAACAATAGCCTCCGGTGAAACCGGTGGTAGATAACGCCAAAACACCAACACTGAAAGTGTTGAACAACGGTGGCGGCTATGGCAAAAATGTTAAGTTAATGACCTTGCCCAAAAGCGCAATTATCATAAAAACACCCCCGATCCTTTTTTACGGGACCGGGGGCATCAAATCAATTTTCTATTATTCTCAGTTACCTGATAATCGTAACATCACCCTTCACGAATAATGGCTCGCCCGATTCGCAAACGGCATCCACAAGGTAAACATACACATCAGGTCTTGGCTTCTCACCCAGGTAAGAACCATCCCAACCGCTTGCCGCATCGTTAGGATCGAAGTTCAATTTCTCGAACAGCAATTCACCCCAACGGTTGAATATACGGAACGTCTTTATCTTGCTCAGGCCCGCACCTCGTGGATAGAATACGTCATTCTTTCCATCATTGTTCGGAGTAAAGGAATTCGGTAGGAATATCTGGTCCTTGTCACAGAACATGGTGACCTTAACAGAATCTGAAGCATGGCAACCGAAAGCAGAAGTCACAAACACGGTGAACATTGTCGTGGTATGAATATGAGCTATCGGATTAGAGCAACTGCCACAACTCAAATTGGCCGCTGGTTCCCATGAATAACTGGAAACGAATGTACCCGACGCCTGCAGTTGTACCGGCGTACCCACACCAACCCTTTGATCGGGACCAGCGTTTACTGTCGGCGGCTGGTGTACGATCACAGTCACATAGTTGGTGTCGGGTATACAGCTTCCCAACTGAGCAACTACCGTGTAGGTTGTGGTAATATCTGGTATGGCAATTGGGTTGGCTATGTTTGGGTTATCGAGGCTGTAAGCTGGTGTCCAGCTATACTTTGTGGCACCTGTGTCATTGAGCTGAACATATACATTTCGGCACACCTCTGTATCGCCCCAACCCTTACTGATCGTATAATACCTCAGGTATACTGAAACAGTATCACTGTTAATACAACCATTGGAATCAGTCACAGTGACCGTATAGGTAGTAACTGCGGGAGGAGTGGCGGTTGTAGTCTGGCAGGTTGTGCATCCTACTGTGGCAGAAGGTGCCCACGAGTAAGAAACGCCACCGAAGCCAGTTAATGTCGCCGGGTCTCCCTTACATACTGTCGTATCCTTGCTGGTCCAAACAACAGGCGGAGGATTAACTACTATATTCTGAGTTACCGAATCAGAACAACCCCACCCGTCAACTACATTCAGTTTAACTGCGTAAGTTCCGGTAACTGAATAGTGGTATAAAGGAGAACTTATATTACTTGTATCGCCGTTGGTGAATAACCAATGCCAGGAAGTGATTGTTGAGAACAGACTTTTTGATGTATCGTTCAAGTGCAGGTCTGTGTTTACACAAACCGGATTAGGAATTGTAGTAAAACCAGGCTTTATACCATCAACCTTAATGGTATCAATACCCAGACTCGAATTCTGGCAACCTGTATTATCGCTGAGTACGAGCTTCGGTACATATGCCCCTGGCAAAATGTAATAATGCGAAGTAGTGTCACTATAAGAAGCTGCCGTTGTCGTTCCATCTGCAAAGTCCCATATTATATGGGGTACATTCGAAAGGTTGGCATGGAAATGCACTAAAAGCGGTGAACAACCCGATAACGGCGAATAGCTGAAAGCTCCTGCATAACCATACAAAGTAGCATCGTGATATGCAGTGTCCTTGCAACCGTGTGAGTTTGTTGCTATCAGGCGTATATGGTACAACCCCGAAACAGTGTACAGGTCATTCGGATTCGTGAGCACCGAAGTTGCTCCGTCACCGAAATCCCATGCGTATGTAGTCGCGCCGGTTGAACTATTCGTAAAATGCACTGGCATAGGCGGACAGATCGAGAACGAATCATCCATGTAAAACGCAGCGTGGGGGCTGGTTACTGAAATATAGCCTGCATACACCGCCGTATCGCGGCAGCCATGGGCATCAATTACAACAAGCTTGACCGTATAAGTCCCTACGGTTCGGTAAATATGATC
>CANCGR010000522.1 GCA_947377625.1 Gammaproteobacteria bacterium
TTTTTTCTGTGGCTTTAATGCCGAAGCCTGGCCGGTTACAATATTCAATTTTTGAAGGCCGTCGTTAGTTAGCATAACAAAGGAATGCCTGCCACGTAAATAGTTGAAATCCTTAATAACGGGAGCCTTGAAGAATACCTCAGCTGCTCCTTCTCTTATTCGCAGTATTTCTTCATTGTTTCTCAGCGCAAATAATTCATTGTTTTTTGTGGTGAGTAATCTGGTTATTTGTGTGACCGGTACATTGAATTTCACCTGCAAACCCGAGTCGAGGATATTGAAAGCGGTTAGTGTATCGGCGTGTATTACATAAAGCGTATTCGTTACGCTGTCTACTTCCATGTGCTTGATAGGCTGGGTTGCCATACTGAATTCGGTCCGTGCAATTCCCGTCGCGGGATCATAACTATAAACATAAAAGCGGGTGGCTACCCAAAGCCGGTTATGCCTGCCCCATTTCAGCATATGGGTAAAAATATCAAGGCCCTTACTTTTCCTGTCCGGCACTTCAATCATCTGAAACCGCCTGCCATCGAACTGCAACAGCCCTTCCTGAGTGCCAAAATACATAAAGCCCGTAGGCCCTTCCGTGATCACATTGGTATTTGTGTTAGCCATCTCAGCTGTATTGATATGGCGCCATACCTGCAGCTGAGCACATGCATCACTCCCCGGCACGAATAGCAAGAACGCTAAACCTGCCCAAACAATAATTGTAATTATCAGCGCCCTTGGATACATGTTTCCGAAAAATAAATAATTAAATTGAGATTAGAATATCCTCCATTTATTTTCCCGGAGTTTTAAAGCCATCGATTGGGTAATAAAGCTGTAGGTTTTAGTTTTATAGCACTGTCTGAACAAAGGGTAATGGCGGTTTTTAAATTCTTCACTTACCTTTATTCCCTTACATCACATTATGAACTGGTCATCATTGAATAAAAGGTGGGTACTCTTTTTTATGCTTCTCCTTTTCATTATTGCCAAAGTGCCTCACCTTTCCTATGCGTTTTTTTGGGATGAGAGTTGGGTGTACGGCCCGGCCGTGAAGCTGATGTATGCTCATGGGCCAAGCTTATTACCAACAGCAATACCAGTCGAGTTTTCAAAAGGACATCCGTTATTCTTTCATGCCGCTTGCGCTACCTGGATGCATATTTTCGGGCCTTCAAATTATTCGGTTCATTGCTTTGCATTGTTTATTGCAATATTGCTTGCAATTTCGCTTTACGAGATCCTGAATAAACTGTTTAACTGGCGCGTGGCCCTGATGGCAGTAATCCTGCTTTTAATGAACAAATCTTTTTTTGGTTCATCTTCTCTGGTGCTCAACGACATTATGCTGGCGCTACTTACATTTATAAGCCTCTATTTCTATGTCATTGAAAAATGGATGTTAGCTGCGCTTCTGTTAATGCTCCTGTTTTTTACCAAGGAAAGTGGCATGATTGCAGGGGTGGTAATAGGCCTTGATATGACAATAGCATTGTTAAGTAGGAGGGTTACGCTAAAGGCAGCGTTAAAGAAAAGCCTGGTACTCCTTGCGCCCACCGCCTGCATACTCTCGTTTTATATTTTCCAAAAAATGGAATTTGGATGGTTTTTATTTCCATCTCACACTTCAGCCATAAACTTAGGGGCCGATAACACGCTGACCAATGTTGTCCAAAGTCTCGAGATCATTTTTTACAAAGAATATGTTTTCTGTTTTTACGTGGTACTCTTGCTTTTGTCCGTTTTCGCTGCATGGCGGCAGAAACAGTATAAGTACCTGCTGCTCACGCCGGCGGCCATTCTTTTTTATCTTATTATACACGTGTTTTCTCATCGGGATGCAGCATTTTATGTAGGCTTTGGGTTGGTACTGATTTTGGTTGCGTGGTTCTTTTATTCGCGGTTTGCGTTTTTGAATGCATTACAAAGCCGTTTCCTTAAAATACTAGGCGGGTTCGCCTTGTTGCACATTTACTTCTGTTCGGTCAATTTTTTTGAAGGCAGGTACCTGTTCTCTGCCTTGTTTATTATTTCAGTAGTTATTTTGCCGGTAGTTTATCATTATTTCACTAAACGTGTTTCTGATAAAGGCTTTTCATTGGTATTGCTAATGCTGATACTCACCGGAGGGGCGAATTTCGCCTATGAAAAAGGTGACGAGCTGGATATTTATGATGCCATGTCTGTGCAGCAGGAACTGGTGGATTTTATGGTTGCAGGTAATTATTACGATAAGAAGATATGCTGTTATTCCTTTCTCGATGGCGTTCATCTCAAAGACCCCAAGACCGGTTTTCTTCATTCCGACAGATCCTTCAGCCAAGTATCGGAAAAGCCGGAGGGTGATACTGAGATTATTATTTTCGATACAGTAGATGGCACTGTAAAGGAGGGAGAAAAAGAGGATACTGTTTCTAAAAATCCCGCATTTCATCTGTTACGCCGATTTGAGAAGGGTATACACCGGGTGTCGGTATTTGAAAGGAAGTAAAAAATTCCCCGGACAGATTAACAAAAACAGCGTTTGCCGTAACGTGCGCGGCAAACAAAGTCATTGGTGCAGAAGCAAGACCCCGAATGGGATCTAATAAAAATAGCCGGGGGGTTAAACCCCCGGCTTAATATTTTAGGCACCTACCCCAAAGGGGGGTGAACTAGACTGGGGTGCAATTTTTTCGATCGACGGTGTACTTTATTTTATCGTTGCCCCTACTGTCAAAGGGTTACAGGCCGTAATAAGCAACTACCTCTTCGCCCGCGCTGTTTCTCATACCTCTGTACATACCGGCTGAGTTGAAACAGAAATCGTAGTTACCCTTCGCGTCAACCGCAATAAGGCCACCCTCGCCTCCAAGTTTCACCAGCTTATCTTTCACTACCACATCACACGCTTCCTTTAGGGAAAGCCCTTTGTATTCCATAAGGCAGGAAACATCATGTGCCACAACCGCCCTCAGGAAAAACTCACCATGGCCAGTGCAGGAAATAGCACAGGTTTCATTATTTGCATAAGTGCCTGCCCCAATTACAGGGCTGTCACCTATACGCCCGAAACGCTTGTTGGTCATGCCGCCGGTTGATGTGCCTGCAGCAAGATTGCCATGTACATCGCATGCAACAGCGCCAACTGTACCGAATTTATGATCGGGATTTGGAGCTACCGCAGGTCCTTTCAGGTTATCCCCTTTGTGGTCCAGTTGGGTAAAATTAGTGTCTCTTATTTCCACCCACTGGTCATATCTTTCCTGGTTGAAAAAATACTCATCAGGTGTCATGACCATACCCTGGTTAATGGCAAATTCTGCAGCGCCACTGCCACTCAATAAAACGTGGCCCGAATGCAGCATCACTTCCTTCGCCAGCTTTATAGGGTTCTTTATATTTCTCACGCCTGCAATGCCACCGGCCGCCAGGTTGCTGCCATCCATTATGGCTGCATCCATTTCATTGAGCCCTTTCTTGGTAAATACAGCTCCCTTGCCCGCGTTGAACAGTGGGTTGTCCTCCAGGGAACAAATAGCCGCAACTACCGCATCCAGCGCAGATCCATTATCGCGCAAAACGTCATAACCCCTGTCGAGTGCTGCCTTCAACCCTGCAGTGTATTGTACTTCCAAGTCCTTGCTCATTATGGCAGGTGTAATATTGCCTGCTCCACCATGTATTGCTAATGTAAATGACATTCTTAATAACGTTTTTTTAAGCTTACTATTTGTTGTTTTTCTTGGCGCAGTTAATGCAATAATCTTATCTGGGATTTCTTTGCGTCCCTGCCTGCCCACATGCCAGACTGCGTTAGATCTTACGTCGTACTAAAAACTGCATAGGTTAGTCCATTTGCATCAACTGCGCTTTGTACTCCCATTTTCTTGTATCAAACTGAAATTGTGCCCTTTGTGTTTAGTTCTTAATGCACCAATTTACACCTCGGTAAGTTAACGGTATCGAACTGCCCGCCATCACTGTAAATACACTGAAGTTATTTCATTCTTCTTGATCTCTACTTCAATATGCTCCTGCAAAGTCGTGGCCAGCGAAAGGCCAACGATATCGGAAGCAATAGGGAAGGATTTATGTTTCCTGTCAACCAGCACCGCCACCATCACTTTTTTCAAATCATAGGAGAGGATGGCATGCAGCGAATAGGTAATCGTTTTTCCTGAATTGGCCACATCATCTACCAGTATTACTGACCTGCCCGTCAGGTTCACTTCAAAGTCCAGCGCATGGTTGAGTGGGTTCTTCTTATTGATACTTACAGAAAGTACATGAACTGTGAGCGGGCTTATCTCTTTAAGGAGCACAGCCAAGTTGTCTGCAACGGTTTTGCCGCCGTTTTCTATGCCAATAAGGGTTATTTCCTGTTCATCGCTGTTCCGCTCCCATATTTCGTAAGCCATACGGCGCAGCTTGTGTGCTATCCTTTCTTTGTCGAGTATAACGACCCGTTTCTTTTTCATAAATTGGTTAATTAGTCCTTA